>JAFNWA010000211.1 GCA_017383665.1 Bacteroidaceae bacterium
ATTATTGGCTCACCTGAAAAGTTGAAGGAAAACCTGCGGCTATGCTACGCTTGACCTTTTGATGCATGCTTTAGCGAAAGGGATACTTCTTTTCAAAAAAAAAGATAAATGTCTTTTGCCAAAGCACGCTATTCGCATCCCAAGCGGCGTGCAACCATGGGCAGACACACCGGTCTGCCCCTACAAGTTTAGCGAAAGGGGCACTTCTTTTTTTTGTTCAACAAAAAAAAGAAGTACCCCTTTTCACAAAGAGGTACTTCCAACATTTACTAAACAACTAAGAAAAAACTATACTATCATTACTCTCATCCGAGAGCATTGCAAATGTAATTCACATTTTAGAATTAAACAAGTTTGTAGGCAAAATATCTACACTTTTTTCAAAACTTTTCATCAATTGTGAGTTTTTTTCATTTAAAAAAGCATTTTTCGCCTGTATTACGGTTCAATTATAATAGAGGAAATACCACCAATAGGTATCACCAAAGTGGCGTCGGACATAGTTGCCACGCACAAACACATCACTGTGCTTTGACTCCTCGGAACGCAAGGCATCAAGCCTGGCAGACATAGCCTCATCATCTATCTTAAAGGTGACCGTTTCGGTTGAGTCGGCAATATCGGCATAAAGGAGCAGTGCCTCTCGATAGTGCTTTGGAAAACTGTCAACTGACTCAAAACCATATAAATCATTTATCTCTTCCTTGAATTTGAAGATACGCTTTTCAAGCAACAATGATGTGAGATAATAATCTCTGGCTGCTGTTGTGGCAGAGTCGCTGTGTGCCATGCGTGAAAGGAATGTTTCGGGTTTTTCATCGCACATTGGCGTTGCTCCCAACAAGGCGTACACGCTATCCGGAACAAGTGGCGAGGTGCGTAGCATGGATGGTAACAAACCTTCGGTGGCATAGAGTTGTGGATATTCAAAAAAATGCTCACCCAACAACCCGTTGGCGGCAAGGATGTATGCACGCATAACGGTGAGTTCACGCGATGCGTCATCAGACTTTTTGCCCACATTCAACGCCTTGGCAAATTCTCCGCTGTTGTAATACGACATGAGACGCGTCTCGCGTTTGAAATTCTCTTCTCCATTGGAGAGAGTACCCACAAGACATATAAGAAGCACAAAGAGTAAGAGATTGCGCCAAACAACACGGTTCATTGTCATTGAGACATCCTTTATCTTCTCAAATAGTATTTTACCAAAGAGACATGAGAGAGCAATGTACGCCAATAGTCCCAATATAAAAATCATAATCCAACCAAAGTAGCTTCTTCCACCCACATAGAGCGTACGGTCAACATCGGTAATGAATGCCAACACAAGTGCAGAGGGAAGATAGGCCACAGCAGTCCATTCACGACGAAACTTGGCAAAGCGGTTGAGCCACAGGGCAAGGAGCGTCAGTGCGAGTGAGACGACTGCACCCACAAGGTATGGATTATATTGCAGTTTTCCTGTTGCGACTTCGTTATAAAAGGCTTCGAGCAACGGTGCCTGATAAACTGCCACAAACAGAAAGGAGAAAACAGCAAAGAGTGTGGCACACACTGTTGCCACAACTCTCTGCAATCGTTGTTCTTCACTATTTCTCATTCTTTATTCTTTTTCAGTACCAATGCTGTACGGGCTGGAAGATAAAGCATAAGCCAACCTTTTTTGCGACGCGCGTGCAGTTTGTCGTACTGGGTGAAGTGTTTCTGTGTTTCATCAACAAGGGCATTGCCACCAAAGCGTTCTGCATCGGTATTAAGAACTATCGAATATGAACCCTCGGGAACCAACAGACCGTAATCGGTAAACGAACGGTTGGGACTGAAGTTGAAGACAAATATCAAATCCTTACGGGAGAAGGCGAGTATCTGGTCTCCGTCATTGTGCCATATCTCCTGCAACGGACGGTTCTGGAAATTACGCACGCCACCAACGAGTTCAACCATTGCCTTATCAAACTGTCCTAACAGTGTATAGTTATAGGCTGGGTTATCGACAAGCCCCCACTGACGGCGGGCATACTTGTGACTCCAGCCATTGCCTTCGCGTGGGAAGTCTATCCATTCGGGGTGACCGAATTCATTACCCATGAAGTTGAGATAACCTCCATTGATGGTAGCAAGCGTCATGAGGCGTATCATCTTGTGAAGTGCAATACCTCGTGAAACCATATATGTCTCATCGCCACGGTTGAAATGCCAGTACATATCAGCATCTACAAGGCGGAAGATTATGGTCTTGTCACCAACAAGTGCCTGGTCGTGGCTCTCGGCATAAGAGATGGTCTTTTCATCCTTACGGCGGTTGGTGAGTTCCCAGAAAATTTCAGATGGTTTCCAATCCTCATCCTTGCGTTCCTTGATTATCTTGATCCAGAAATCGGGGATGTTCATAGCCATGCGGTAGTCAAAACCGTAACCGCCATCCTCTATTGGCGCTGCAAGACCCGGCATACCGGATACTTCCTCTGCAATGGTAATTGCATTTGGATTGAGTTCATGGATGAGTTTATTGGCGAGGGTGAGATAACAGATTGCATCGCCATTCTGGCCTGCATTGTAATAATCGGCATAACTGCAGAATGACTCTCCAAGACCATGACTATAATATATCATGGAGGTTACGCCATCGAAACGGAAACCGTCGAACTTGAATTCCTCGAGCCAGTATTTGCAGTTTGAGAGCAGGAAGTGAACTACCTCGTTCTTACCATAGTCGAAACAGAGCGAATCCCATGCGCTGTGTATGCGTTTATCATCTCCATAGAAGTATTGTGCAGGATTACCATCGAGCAGACCTATTCCCTCATTCTCATTCTTCACTGCATGTGAATGAACAAGGTCCATAATAACCGCTATGCCCATGCCATGTGCAGCATCTATAAGTTCTTTGAGTTCCTCGGGTGTTCCAAAACGCGATGATGCGGCAAAGAAATTGGAGACATGATAGCCAAAACTGCCATAATAGGGATGTTCCTGTATTGCCATTATCTGTATGCAGTTATAGCCATCGGCTGCAATGCGTGGCAGTACCTTTTCACGGAATTCGCGATATGTACCTACCTTTTCCTCTTCCTGAGCCATACCTATGTGACACTCATAGATGAGCAATGGGGTTTTCTTGGCAACGAATTTCTTATTCTTGAACTCATACTCCTGTTCAGGCGCCCATACCTGTGCACTGAATATTTTTGTAGCCTCGTCCTGCACTACTCTACGAACCCAAGCCGGGATGCGTTCGCCGCAACCACCGTCCCAATAGACTTTCATTTTGTAGTGCTGACCGTGAGACAGTGCCTTTTTAGGCATTTTCTTCTCCCACACACCACCGGCAAGAGGTTTCAGTTCATACTCCGGCAATTCTTCCCAATTGGAGAAATCTCCAATGAGCACTATTCTCTTGGCATTGGGAGCCCACTCGCGGAACACCCACCCGGTCGAGGTGCGGTGCAGACCGAAATATAGATAACCCGTAGCGAAGTCAGAGAGTGTCTGACGACCATTTTTTGTAAACTGGTTCAGTCTTCTTACAAAATACTGGTAACGACCCTCGATATTCAAGCTATAAGGTTCCAAATAGCTGTCGCGTTCTACAAGTTTTAGCATTTTTCAGTTGTATTATGGTTATTATTGTTTTATTTATTCAACGGCAATCTTGAACACCACTTTTCTAAGCGGAACCGGAGTTATTGCCGGAGCGTGACCATCTTGCGGAAAAAAGATGATGAATTCTCCTTTATGAACATTGAAATAATCCCTGGCCAACATGCCTACAGGATAGATGGCTGCATCATTGGTTTCGTTATATGATGCATCGGGCAACTCATTCAAGGGTGTGTAGCCCATCTCCTCGTTGACAGATATTGGTATCTGTATATCAATATAACGGCGATGAACCTCAATAAAAGCCTCTTCTTTTGACTTAGGATTTACATCCATGACATTTGCATAGACAAGATCGCCACAAATCTCATTTCTGCCCAAGGGCAAGTTTGCAAGGTCACTCTTTTCGAGAAAATCCACGACTTTTGCAAAATGAGGATTCAAGGCCTCGTAGTTCTTCAAGTTTTCCAATAAATCCAATACCATAGTTGTATGTTTTAGTCCGTTATTCCTAAACTATATTCACATTTACGCAGAACTTTACCGTCAACATCTTTCACAATGAAGTCTCCGTTGCGCTGTCCCTCGACAAAGACTCCTTCGTAGCGTAGGCCGTCGGCACCGATTGCCACCCCCACGCCATCTTCGAGACCATCAACAAAACCACCGGAATATCTGCGACCGTCAACAAGACGAAGCACGCCTGCTCCATTCATTGTATCATCCTCCCAACTACCTTCGTAAACATCGCCGTTTGCCCAAGTGTATATTCCTTTTCCACAACGCACATTCTCTTTCCATTGACCATTATAAACCGCTCCATTGGCAAAGCTCATGACACCATGACCATCGCGCAAGCCATCCTTGAAAGAGCCTTCGTAAACAGTGCTGTCACTTGCGATATACTTGCCCTCACCGTGCCATAGATTATCCTTGAACTCTCCCTCGTAGATTGAGCCATCGGCATACTTATAACGGCCCCAGCCTTCACATACATTGTAAACCCACATGCCATCGTATGTATCACCGGTTGAAGAGAGAAAGAAACCCTTGCCGTTGCGACGGCTGTTCTTCCATAGGCCTATGTATTTGCTATTGTCTGTCCAGATAAAAGTTCCGATGCCATTGTATTTATCATCCTTCCACTCTCCGGTGTATGATGCACCATCTTTGTACAAGTATGTCCCGGAACCCGTACGCACATCCATATCCCAGGTACCAACATAAAAATCACCGTTGGAATAGTACATACGGCCATAGCCATGCTTATGATCATCAACCCAAGCACCATCATACTTACCACCGTCGGCATAAGAATAGGTGCCGGAGCCATGCTTCTTACCGGCCTTGAAAGAGCCTTCATATCGGTCTCCGTTCTTATATTCATAAATGCCATTGCCATCACGCATACCGTCAACAAACTCTCCATCATATTTGTCACCGTTGCTGTACATGACACGACCCATACCATGAGGGCGCCTTTTCTTTACTTCGCCGATATAAACAGAACCATCGCGCAATGTTGTAGTAACAACATTTTTTTTATTTGAGTTTTGTCTGCTTTTCTGTCCGTCGGCTGATTTATCCTCAGAATGTGATGGGGTTACAAGTGTGGTCAGTGGCTCAAAGCCATCCTTCACTGCATCAAAGAATGTCTGCGCGGACAATGTTCCTTGCGCAAACAGGAATAGTGATATTATTGTAAAGAGATTCTTCATTAAATACTGTCTGTTTCTCATAAAAGTATCGGTTGGCAACCGAGACTATCACACGCAGTCCACACGAAGAGGCACCGGCGACAAGCAACAAAAACGGATTTACATTTTCACAGCATGTACAATGCAACTTCGTGAATTATCACAAAGATAATAACAAAGTTGAGAAAAAAGAACTATGAGCAATTTATTTTGCAAAAAAGAGAAAACAATTATGCACCTGCGATGATTTCTATCATTCTGTTCTTGTGGAAATATTCGCGTGCAAGACGCTGCAACTCGGCCGGAGTTACAGATTTTATTTCATCGACATACCTGTTTACAGACTCGAAATCAGCACCTGACAACCAAGTATTTATAAACACTTCTGACTTTGCCGACTGTCCCTCATACTCACGGCAGAGTTCTCCCATGATGTAATTCCTGACAAGTTCTATCTCAGACTCTTCAATCGGCTCATTAGAAAGTCGTTCAATTTCGCGGTACACTTCATTGATAAGCGGCTCGACATATCCGGTTGCGGTTTCCGAACTAATCATGAAGGCGTTCCTGTGACCATAGGCATCGAGTTCGGCTGCGATGTGATAGGTATAACCGTTCTCTTCGCGAATATTGCTCATTAGGCGGCTACCGAAATATCCACCTAGAAGCACACACAGAAAACGAAACTTGTAAAAATCGGGGTGCACGGTATCCATAGCCATAAAGCCTATCTTCACCGCACTCTGCATAGTATCAGGAACCGGAACGATGTGACGGCCGGGCTGTGGTTTTGGGGATGCAGTCTCAACAGGAAGAGAGAGAGCTCCACAGCCCCATGATTCTTTACCAAAACCG
>JAFNWA010000212.1 GCA_017383665.1 Bacteroidaceae bacterium
CGAGGCTGTACAGGCCGCCTATGATGCCGGGCAACGCGACTTTGGAGAGAGCAAGGCACAGGACCTCACTGTAAAACAGGATGCCTTGCCCAAAGATATCAATTGGCACTTCATTGGTCACCTGCAGACAAACAAGGTAAAGTACATAGCCCCATTCGTACACCTCATTCACAGTATCGACAGCTACAAACTGCTTTGCGAAGTCAACCGTCAGGGAGCAAAGGCCGGACGCAGGATTCCTTGCCTACTGCAGATACACATTGCGCAGGAGGAGACCAAGTTCGGGCTCACACCACAGGAGTGTCGCGACATTCTTGCACAGGGCGAATGGCGCGCACTGGAGAATATTGAACTGCGCGGAATAATGTGCATGGCAAGCAACACTGATGACAGAGAGCAGATTGCCGGCGAGTTTTCGCAGGCACAGCAACTATTCAATGAGATAAAGGGGTTATATTTTACCGATGATGAACGGTTCAATATAATTTCGGCAGGCATGAGTGATGACTACCCCATTGCTATTGAGCATGGCAGCACACACATCAGGATAGGGTCGAGTATTTTTTGCAAATAGTCCAAAAAAGAACCTAAAAAGTTTTGCCATTTGCATAAAAGGAGTTACCTTTGCACCTCGTAAAGTTATGCACACATTTTTGTGAAGGCAAATAAATAATTTAATAACAATAATAACAATGAAAAAAGACATTCATCCCGCAGCTTATCGTCCGGTTGTATTCAAGGACATGTCAAATGGCGACTGCTTCCTTTCGCAGTCAACATGCAACACAAAAGAGACTATCGAATTCGAAGGTGAGACTTATCCTTTGATTAAGCTTGAAATTTCAAACACTTCTCACCCCTTCTACACAGGTAAGGCCAAGTTGGTCGATACTGCTGGTCGCGTGGACAAGTTCATGAGCCGCTACGGCAAGACTTTGAAGAAGTAATAGAATCGACGATTTATATAAAAAGGTGTATTTCGATACACCTTTTTTTATGCCAAGACACCATGAAAAAGAGACTCCTTGTAATACTTGCACTCGCAGCGCTAATCTCGTGCGACGAAACACAGATAAGCATTTCCGGCAACAGAAATGCCAACACCGGCCATAGCGCCAAGTATGCCACACGCATAGAGATTCCAGCCATTGAGAGCAATGACATCTTCCTCTCCCATACAACAACCGTCAACGGAAAGGAGAACATAACCTACAGCATCGCCCACAACAAGGAGCGCAAGCACTGCCGCTGGACAGCATTCACATTTGATCCAAGCAACAGAGCCATAAGCTGGAAGCGCGACAACTGGGATAATACCGAATGGGGAGGCGACCCATTCCAGCCCTGCCCGGAGATGCCCGAGAACTATGTGATGACAAAAAGCGAGATAAACCGCAATGGTTTTGTACGCGGGCATGTTGTAGCATCATACGACCGCGTATATTCAAAAGACGCCAACGAGCAGACCTTCTATTACAGCAACATCTCACCCATGTACAGCAGTTTCAACACAGGCGCATGGAGCGACTGCGAAGGCCTTGTACAAGGATGGGGACGCAACAGCGGTTTCTGCGACACTTTATACATAGTAAAAGGCGGCACAATAAGAGAAGGCGAATACCGCACAGTCGGCAGTTGCCCCACAGTCCCCAATCACTACTACATGGCACTCCTCTGTCTAAAGAACAACTCATACAAGAGTATAGGCCTGCTCTTCAAGCATGTCAACGGCTATAGCCAAACAGAAGTATGCAGCATTGATTTCCTTGAACACTTCACAGGCATAGACTTTTTCTGCAATGTACCGGACAAGGTTGAGAATGCAGTGGAGAGACAATGCAACCCGAACTCATGGGATGGCCTGAAGAATTATATTATTGCAGGGAATTAGAACAAGACGAACAGAGAGAGAGTACAAAAGTTGAAGAAACCACAGATTTCTTCAACTTTTGTATTTTACAATATAACAAAACCGGGATTCATCCGTCTTATAAGTAAAAGACGGCTCAGTAGAAATTTAGTGTGGATAAGCATATAAATTTAAAATTCTGAAAGTAAGATATTGAGGAACGGTCGCAAAAAAAACAGTGTCGGTATCGCTTTCGCTCACCATTA
>JAFNWA010000213.1 GCA_017383665.1 Bacteroidaceae bacterium
CATCGCATACTTGACCTTATTCTCAGAAAGTGCACTGTTACCTTCTATATATATGCGGTTAATCTTGACCTTGTCGTTCTTTGATATTTCAATATCCACAATCACACGACCATCCTCGGTTACATCGGGACGCTGAACAAACCTGACAGAAGCATTCTTGTAACCCTTATTGTCATAATAGTTTTTTATCACCTTCTCGGCACGAGAAATTATATCGGGGGTTATATGACCGCCAGGATGTATTCCCACTTTTGTTTCCAACTCCTCACGCTCACTTTTCTTTATACCCTTTATATTGAGTTGAGAGACACGGGGGCGCTGTCTGAGGGCAATTCCCAAGTAGATATAGTCACCCTTGATACTATCTGCTGTGATGCACACATCCTCAAAAAGGCCATGCTTCCAATAGCGTTTAATGGCATTGGTAACCTCGTCACCTGGAACAGAAATCACATCACCGATAGAGAGACCGGATACACCAATGACGACAGACGGTTCAAGATTCTCTGCACCGGAGAGATTTATTCCGCCAATCGTGTATTTATGCGCTGCGCCTGTGTATAGTATTGTCGGCTTGACCACAACCTCCTGTGCCGACAGTGTCGTCACAAAGGTTGCAAACAGAACCGTAAGAATTACCTTCAAAAACGAAAAATATCTCATTTCACTCCTTTTTTTCATCATTTATCACTTGTTCACCGGTCAGGCCATAACGCCTCTGACGCCCCTGATACTCATATATCGCCTTGCAAAGTTCCATTTTATTGAAATCGGGCCAAAGAACCTCAGTAAAATAGAGTTCCGAATATGCAGCCTGCCACAACAGGAAGTTACTCAGCCTCTGTTCCTTGCCGGTACGTATCAGCAAATCAGGATCGGGCATGAACGATGTAGTCAAGGCCTCATCAATTGCAGCATCTGTTATTTCAGATGGGTCAAGGAGACCATCCTTCACCTTTGTAGCAATGCTTCGCACAGCCTCTGTAATTTCCCATTTTGAGGAGTAACTCAATGCCAACACAAGAGTCATAGAGTCATTCTTGGCAGTACGCTCTATACAGCCATTCAAACGGTCGCGCACATTGTCCGGCAACTTGCTCATATCACCAATTACGCGGAACGCCACATTATTTTTTACAAAGAGTTCCTCTTCCACAGATTCAAAAAGCAATACCATCAAAGCGGCAACCTCTGCTACAGGACGGTTCCAGTTCTCGGTAGAGAATGTGTAGAGAGTGAGATACTTGATTCCAAGTTTCAATGAATCCTCTACAAGTTGGCGCACCGTAGCCGCACCAGCCTGATGTCCTTCCTGGCGCTCTTTACCACGCAATTGAGCCCAACGACCATTGCCATCCATGATTATGGCTACATGCTTGGGTATTCTGTTTTTGTCTATCTGTTCAATATAGTTCATTGCGATATCCTCTAATTGTTGCATTTTCTGTATTTAGGTGACAAATCGTATGTCACAAAAAATGACAGGAACGAATAGTTGTCTTTGTTTTTCATAAAGCCGCTATTTATAGCGTAAGGGTCATTCAGCACAGGTGCTGTTTTTTGTGTAACATCCAAGTCGTCACTGAATGTAAAACGGTATGTCAATTCACAGCCCAAATTGAGACGCGAGGCAACCTTGAATTTCAAACCTATTCCTACAGGAATATTGGCCGTAAACACATGATTTGCCGGTGACGGAGCGTATGTCATCCCCACACCTGCAAGGATATATGGTACCAACCTGTGCGAACGCTTGTAACCCGTGCCATCACCATAGGCAAAAAAATGGCACTCATACTGCGCTCCAAGCTCATACAGCATGCGCCCAAACTTCACATTACCACCCGGAAACGTATTCTCCTTGCCCTCAGTTGTACCAGATATGCGGGCAACAGCTACATCGGCCTTCACAGCCATACGGGGATTTATGTTGTAGCGCCACAGGATACCGCCCATAATGTTAAAATTGTCAATGGGAGAGATATAATTTGCATCGCCATAGTAGCTGCAACCGCCCACCATTGCACCAATCTCGTAACGGTATTCCAAGCCATCGGCACGCGCACCCGTAGCAAAGCACAACATCATTGCGCCCATCACAACCTTGCCTACCAATGTAACCAGTTTCATACCCTTACTTCTTAAATCCCAAGCGATTGACTATACCCTTCCATATTGCAGGCTTATCACCGGCGCACACCATCCACATAACATTGTTGGAATCCACAGTGGCAACAAACGGCACATCACACCCGAGCAAAGCACCTGGCATACGCTGATAAAAATCTTCGGGTACCTTCCATGTAATTCCGTTATCTTTTGATATGTAGAATGACGAAAAAGCATCAACAGGAGCCCCCTCAACGGTTCCGGCACCACCGAAAGCGTAAAGGTTACCATCGTATCTCACCACAGTCAAGCCCTTTAATGCAGGGCATGGGAAAGGATTGTCTGCATTATCATATTTCACCCAGGTTGTCTCTGTTGACAATTTGCTCCAGACAACCGCATCACCATCCATCGCCTCTGTCTCATAGCCCACTAGCATATATCGTACAATACTCTTGTTGTGATTCATCTCATAAGAGACAATAGAAACACCATGAACAGGGAAACCTGCCGGCAGAGCACCGGCCGACTCAAAATTCGAGCCATCGGCTGTAAAGAGCAGTTCACTATCGCTCGCAACCCACATCTTGCCGTCAACATCCGAAGCACCGATAATTGCGAGCAGACCATTGCCGCTATAACTCAATGACCAATCTGTTCCATTCGTCGAAGTATAGATACCATCACCGGCAACAACATGGAGCGCACCACCAAACACCTGCACTGTCGCAAGGTTTACAGTTGTGGGCAAACCGACAATTGTATCCTGCTGCCATGTGACAGCACCTTGCAGTGGAGTAGTCGCAAGCAAAGGCTTGCCATCCTTCTCCCCGAAAAGACAGATTGCACCGTTGTACTCCAGAACACGCAGAGGCTTCACACTGTCCAATGAGGCATAAGAGTTCCACACCATGAGATCGGGATTGACCTGGTGCACATTTACCGAAACTGTATAATCCCTGTAATATGTTCCATCGGTCGATGTTATGCGGAACTTGCGAGGATAACTGAAATCCAAAGAGTCGGTCGAGTAGAAGCCCTCAAATATTCCAAGGCTATCGACATACAATGTCGCATATCCCGTCAACTGCATATTTATCACAACCTTGTCAACCTTTGTGGCAAATGGCAAAGAATCCTGATTATAGACTTCGCAAGTAGCCTGATTGATAGAAAACGGATAAAGGCTGCCCTGAAGCGTTTTGACAACAAAAGTATCCACTCCAGCAGATGTAAAGTCAGGATACTCCGACTCAATTTTATTGATGCTGAATGATGACAACATAGCATATGGTGACAGTGTCGCATCCTCGCCTTTATCAAAACACGATGTAACGAAGAATGTCATCATCAGCATTGCCAAATATATCGCTAATCTATTTTTCATAAATGTGCACATTTTGTTCAATTTGCAAAATTAGCAACATTTTTTGTTTTATGCGACATTTAAGGCTTTATTTATAATAATTAAAATTTATTAAGGGAGTTTTTTCTACGAAAATACAGAATTTCATTACCGGCAACCTTTTCCTTGGCAATTGCCGACAAGCCCTCAAGCACAGGTGCGACCACCCCATCACCAAGATTAAGGGCCGGGTTAATCTCGACACGCGCCTCGTCCCAAAGCGAGGCATTGACAAATGACTGCAGCACCGTTGCACCACCCTCCACAAGCAGACTACCAATCTTCAAGCTACCGAGATGTGACAAAATTTGGGGAAGCAACGGCTCATCAAAGTCAAGCACTACCTGTTCGATATTTTTACCAAATTTACCTTCTCTGTCACAAGCTGTATAAACAATTGTAGGCTGCAAGCCGTTGAACATCTTCAAGTCTGCCGGCAAAGATCCGTTTTTATCAATCACCAGACGCAATGGAGGGCGTCCGGTCCAATAGCGTATATCAAGCGAAGGGTCATCAAGCAACGCAGTGTGACGCCCTACAATGATTGCATCGTAACATGCACGCAACTTGTGAACAGCCACCTGGGATACCGGCGTGGAAATCTTTACAGCACTACCACTGTCACGCAACAGGTCAATAAAACCATCGGCACTCTGTGCCCATTTAAGAGTAACCCACGGACGCGCCTTCTCATGAACAGAAAAGAACGCCTTGTTCAACCGGCGACACTCATCCTCAAGCACACCCACCTTCACCTCAATCCCGGCTGCACGCATGCGTTCGATGCCGGCGCCATTGACACTTCGGTTGGTATCGAGCGCACCAATAACTACACGGGGTATTCCACAGGAAATAATCAGGTCACAGCAGGGTGGGGTTTTGCCATAGTGCGAACAGGGTTCAAGGCTCACATATATCGTAGAACGACGGAGCAACGGCTTGTCATCAGCCAATACAGAGTTGACAGCATTAACCTCGGCATGAGGTTCACCGGCGCGAATGTGGTAGCCCTCGCCAATAATGCGACCATCACAGACTATCACTGCACCCACCATAGGGTTGGGCGAAGTGCTGCCGGCACCACACCTTGCAAGTTGCAGACAACGCCGCATATACAATTCGTCAACCTCTTTCATTTGTAAATTGTTTTTACCAAGAAAAAACAACATGTTCCACAATTGTAACCTATCACAAGCGAAGGTAATACAAAATTGCCACTACACAAAAAAGTGACAGGGGAAACATGTGGAGATGCAATAAAAAGCGTTATGTTATCTATTGCTTTTTCAAAGTGACAATAACCACTTCGCTTGGCACACAAAAACGCACTTTGCGCCTTGATGTGCCCACACCGTTGGTGGTTATCATGGTTGTACCATTTGAAGTCGTGTTCATGCCGCGCAGGAAGCGTTTCCCATAACAGGTATTCTTGACAGGAGTATAAATTCCGAACAACGAAACCTGACCGCCATGTGTATGCCCGGCAAAAGCCAGGTCGGCTGCTATTGAATGACGCTCGACAAAATCGGGATTGTGACTGACAAATATTACAAACTTGGATTCTTCAAAATCCTCCATATACTTAGCAAAAAGCGTATCATTTGCAAAACTGTCGTACACCCCGGCCACAACATATTCGCCACTCCCATCCATAAACTCCACACACCAGGCCTTTCCATCAAGCATATAAAAGTTATATTTATCCACAGCCTGTCTTATAAGAGACTCGTTGCGCATATCATGGTTGCCAAGAACCACATACTTTTCCCAGCGCGGCCCAATTTCTGAAAGCGATTTGAAAAGCACATCAATAGAGTCACTGTCCGTTACATAATCACCGCCTAAAAGCAGCATGTTGGGGGCCTCCTGCTTCAATTTGCGAACAAGTTTCTCAAGGCGTTTGGGAGTGAACAGACTTGGATAATGCAAATCCGAAATAAAGGCAATCTTGTAACCATCAAGCCCGACCGGAACAGACTCATCGACAAAAGTATATCGCTTCACACGCCCCACTCCGTATGGCGACAGTGAAGCACAAGACGAAATCAGCAGCATTGCTGCTGCCAATATCATGAACCGTTTAAATATTTTCGTAAACATCACTTGCTTATAAGCACCGTAGCATATGCCGTAACACCCTCCTTGCGCCCCTCAAAACCAAGTTTCTCGGTAGTGGTAGCTTTCACCGACACGCAATCCACATCAATGCCAAGAACATCGGCCATTGTCTGCTGCATTGCCGGGATGTAAGGATTAAGTTTGGGTGCTTGCGCAGCAACCGTTGAATCAATGTTGCCGATTGTATAACCTTTCTCTTTCAACAGTTCGGCAGTACGACGCAAGAGTATCTTGCTGTCGATATTCAGGAATTCATCCGAGTTGTCGGGGAACTGATAGCCGATGTCACGCAAATTGGCAGCGCCCAACAAAGCATCACAAATAGCATGGATGAGCACATCTGCATCGGAGTGGCCTGCCAAACCGAACTCATAAGGAATCTTTACGCCACCAATCCAAAGGTCGCGGTTCTCCACAAACTTATGTACATCGATACCAAAGCCTACTCTTATCATAGCAAAACTGTTTTTAACGACGGAAAAGGTCTTTCAGACCGTCCATATCAAATGAGAGTGAGAAACGCAAAGTCTGGTCAAGCGGATTGCTCTGGGCAGTTGAGATAAGATAGGCTGCATCAAGAGAAAAAACGCTCATACGGAAACCTGCACCCAAGGTGAAATACTTTCTGTTTCCTTTGTATGCATCCTCATAGTGATAACCGCCACGCAAGAAGAACTGTTGGTTATAGCAGTATTCAAGACCTATACCGCCATATATCTCTCTCAACTCCTCTACGGCACCACCCGGGGCATCTGCAAACGACTGGAAAATACCGGTAATTGGTGAAATGTCATTATATCCTTTACCGTCAAGCCATGCCTGATACTCGGAGTATCGGCTGTTATCATCTACACCGGGAGCTGGGTTTTCTTCAAGGAACTGCTTATACGAAGGTTTGGTCGGCACCAGCAGTTTATTGACATCGACACTAATTGACAATGTGTTGTATTCATCGAACGGCAAGAGCAGCGAAGCACCCAAACGCAGATTGGTAGGGATGAACTCATTGGTTGCGCCACCGTCG
>JAFNWA010000214.1 GCA_017383665.1 Bacteroidaceae bacterium
AAGACATTGTTGGTATATATGATGGCGGAAAATAGCCTGAACAATTATGCATCGCTTGATGTGGCAGAGATTCTGCAGGCAGTGCCATCGGTGCCCCGTGACTGTCGCTTATTTGTGTATGTCGATGACAACAAATTTCCAATTATTACCCAGTACTTCCGAATGACGAATGGCGAGGCTGGCAATTCCAATATTCATCCTTTCAATACTGATGTATGCTCGAGCGATACGGCTGCGCTTGGGGCTGTGCTCGATTATATCCTGAGAGATTATCCTACCGAGTCGCTCGACCTGGTCATGTGGTCGCATGGTAATGGTTGGCTCAGGGGGCCGCTTAAATCTGCCATGCAGCGTTCAATAGGTATTGACAATGGCGATAATTCGTATCACGATAATATTACAACAACCATTGAGATAGAGGGACTTGCTGCGTTGCTTGAGAGGTTGCCTGTCAAGGTTGACCGTCTTATGTTTGATGCCTGTTTTATGCAAGGTGTTGAGGTGGCCTATGCTCTTCGCAATGCTGTAGAGTGGATAATAGCCTCTCCAGCTGAAATCCCGGGTGACGGAGCACTTTATTCATCACTTGTTCCCTGCTTTTTTAACTCAGATGGCTTCAAAGATATAATGGACTCATATGTTGCGGCCTATGAAGGTGTCCCCGCCGGTGCTGTTCTTTCTGCTGTCAGCACAAAGGGAATGCAGAATCTTGCCGATGTGACATATTCCTATGTGATAAACTATTTCAATAGTAATATAAAACGCGAATATACCGATGTGTTTTCATATCTACCCGGTGGAAAATACTACGGCTCTCCTGCCCATCCGTCCTATTTCGATATGAATGCCATAATGAAAAACTATCTTACCGACAAGGATTATGGCAGTTGGCGTGCCGCCCTGGACGAGGCAGTCGTATATGTAGCGTCATCGCCAAAATGGTATTCCTGTTTTCACCCAACCAAGCTACTTGAATATGACATGGCAGTCGGTGGGGGAATCTCAATGTACATGCCACAAGATCAGAGTCGTAACGAGAAATTCAATATAGATTTCGGAACCACCGAGTGGTATTCGGCAGCCGGCTGGCAAATGGCAGGGTGGTGATGCTTTAGAACTCCAGATGGAACTGTACGCGTATGCCCCATTTGTCGATGCCGGGCAGGTCGCGATAGGTCAGGCGGTGTACATAGTCAATTCGTAGCACCTTGAGAATGTTTGCTATTCCCACTCCTATCTCCATGTATGGCATTGTACCCAGATAGTGTTGCTCGTAGTTTTCATACGGGAACTTGAACAACTCGCCGGTGTTGTATGGGTCGGGGCGATTCTTCTCGCTCAGGTGACCGAACATTCCGCGGAATGAGATTACCTCGCGCCAATTGAGCTTGCGTATAAGTGGCAGTCGGTTGAACAGCAAACCATTCATGTTGTATGTCAAATCCCACGATACATACTCGTCGTTGAAGAACTCCATGGCATTCATGAGCGAATACGATTCGCGTTGAATGGTGTAGGAGAGGTTTGCATTGGGGATTATCAGTAAAGGATAGGGGACTTTATTCCATATTTTCCCGGCTTTGATAATGCAGTCGGTGTGTCCGAAAGCAGAGAACCAGAACCTCTTGTAAAAACCGAACTCAGTGTGGTGGTAGTTGAAATTGCTGCCAAGTATCCCCTTGAATCCAATTCTGTGTGTAAGAGTAAATACAGGCTGCTCTGGCGTCAGTGAATTTCTGTTCCACTTGTTCTGTATGAACTTCTCCTTGGGGGCGTAACGCAGTCCAATCTCTATCTCTGAGCGTGTAATATCCTTCTCATATATGCTTGTCGTGTCGTTGCCAATTATTTGCACGCGCTCAAAAGGAATGAACTGTGTTGCCACATCAACTCTATTGCGCAGTGTAATGTTGAATGAGAAGTGGTTGTGGAACTCCTTTGTATATGTCAGTTCGGCTTTGCGCAAATAGCCAATCTTGTTGTCATTCTGCCTTTTTAGGCTTATGAAGAAGTTGTCTTTGTTTGTGTAAAGATAACTTTGACCATATTGGTAAATATCGTTCTCATAATGTAGGCGTAGTGAATGGATAGGGAACTCATTGGAGTGCTCCTTTTTCTTCTTGAAAGAATATTCAAGTTCTCCCATGTACTTCCACTTGTTGTCGCCAATGCCGTATGCAACAAAGAACCGCCCGAAGATGTACGGGTTCAGGTGGGCCGATGTCATTGCACCTACACGCAGTCGCCATCCTTCGAGTGCGTTATGGCTGAAAGTTGTGTTTACAGGACCATAGAAGAACGGTGGGTTCTCTTTCTTTATCGGCACCCATCCGGTAAAGAGGAACGAAACGCATTTCTCGGCCCAATAGAACACGGGGTTGGCGCGCAGGAGTTTCATCATCTCGCCAACAGACCTCTCCTTCTTGCTGACATCGTTGAAACCATATTGGCTCCAATATTCCTCGCTTTTGCTTGTTGAATTGTCATCCTCGACAACATGGGAAGGATTGCTCAGTATGCGCTGGGCAAACTCATTGCTTTCAAAACAATGGTTCCTGTACACAACCTCGCGGTTTGCATAGAATCCTGTGATGGCATTTACAACTTTTAGCTCTGCTGTGAGGGTTTCTTTTGTCAAGATGCGTGTCCCGTCCGGTTCCCGCTGGAAATTCTGCGTAATGTTCAAAGACTCCACAAAGTTCATGTTGATTTCGTGAGGAGTGTTCATCCTTACCAATTTTACGAACCTTGTGGTGTCGGCAGTTACATATATGTGTCCTGTAAAACCAAACGATTCTACATTGAATGGGGTAAAAGCCAAGTCGATGCAGGTGTTGCCGTCCAGCAGCAGGGTATCCATTATATAATAACGGTAAAATGTTGGGCCAAGTTTCGACAACGGGCTCACAAACTTGCTGTTGAACAATGAAATGTTATCCTGGAAAATGTCAACATCCTTAAAAACCTCCTCATAGATAGCCTCGGTTTCGCCTGTAGAGAAAATGTCATCAATTCCATTTCGCCTACGAGCCTTTACATGCTGTCTGCTTCGTTTGGGGGATTTCTGATAATAGTCGGTAGCAATCAGCTCGCGTGCCGAAATGTGCAGAATCTGTTTGCCTGTGACTCTTGAAGTGTCAATATAATCCTCAAGGAACTTGAATTTCTTTCCAAAAGGATTCCCCTCTCCGGCTTCAAAATCATTCAGTGCGAGATTCAGCTTTTCATGCCTTTCGTAACTGTAGAACTCCTTGTTCTGCGGAGCGTTGTAGTCGCGTCGCTCTATGAGTTCGCGTGCCAAATCCAATGCCGGATTATTCTTTTTGCTGTAGCGTTCGCGTTTGGGCTTGACAACAACTTCGGGAAGGTCATAATCGGCAGGTGTGAGCGAAATTTTCAAAGGCATGTCAGTCTTTGTCGTGATTTCTATCTGCTCCTCGCAATATCCAAGGCTCGATATAACGAGAGTGTCTTTCCCAATCTGAGACTCAAAAGAGAATTTGCCCTTGTCGTCGCTGATGCATCCGATGGAACCTCTCTTTAACCTCACAGACGCATAGGGTAGTGCTTTCTTGGTTGAAGAATCAATTGTCTTGCCGTGTATCCTTATACTTTTTTTCACCTCTTGTCCCCAAAGTGTTGTGGGAAAGACAAGT
>JAFNWA010000215.1 GCA_017383665.1 Bacteroidaceae bacterium
CCCGAAATCAACGATGGCCTCATCACCATCAAGAAGATTGCACGCATCCCAGGCAAGCGCGCAAAGATTGCAGTTGAGACATATGACGAGCGCATTGACCCGGTAGGTGCTTGCGTTGGTGTAAAGGGTTCACGCATCCACGGTATCGTTCGCGAGCTCCGCAACGAGAACATCGATGTAATCCCATTCACATCAAACATCGAGCTCTTCATCAAGCGTGCCCTAAACCCTGCAAAGATTCAGGAAATCAAACTCAACGAGGAGCAGCGCGTTGCCGATGTAAACCTCAAGAAAGAGGAAGTTTCACTTGCAATTGGTAAAGACGGTCTCAACATTAAGCTTGCTAGTATGATCACCGAATATACAATCAATGTATATCGTGAGATTGATGCACAGCAGGAGGATGACATCTACCTCGACGAGTTTGCCGATGAAATTGAGGAGTGGGTAATTGAGGCTATCAAGGCTATCGGTCTTGATACAGCAAAGGCTGTGCTCAACGCACCACGCGAAGTGCTCATTGAGAAGGCCGACCTTGAGGAGGATACCGTTGACCATGTAATCGAAGTGCTCCAGGCAGAGTTCGAGGACGAGGAATAAACAACAGGAAAACCTATAAAAAAGATTACGAATGAAGATAAGACTAAATAAAGTACAAAAGGAACTCAACCTTGGACTCTCTACCATCGTGGAATTCCTGCAGAAAAAGGGGTTTGAGATAAAGGAAGACCCTAATGCAGTTGTTCCCGAAGACGGTTACGAGATGCTCATTCAAGAGTTCAGCGCCGACAAGAAGGCACGCATGCAATCGGACAATTTTACCAAGGAACGCCTCAACAAGGAGAAGCCAAAAAGCGCACCTGCAGTTGAGGAGAAAACAGAAGTAAAAGAGCCTGTTGCAGTTGCGCCAGTTGTCATTGAAGAGAAGAAGGCCGAGCCTGCAGTGAAGGAAGCTCCAAAGAAAGAGCAGCCTACAATCAAGATTACAGGCAAGATTGACCTTGACGCACTTAACAGAAAACCGGCACAGCCAAAGAAGGAGGAGCCCAAGAAGCCCGAGCCTGTAGCTGTAGAACCGGTAAAGGAGACAAAGCAGATTGAACAGCCTGCGGAACCGGTAAAGGTTCAGCCCCAAGAGGAGCCACAACCACAGCCACAACTCACACAGGTTGACGAGGTTGAGGCACCAAAGCTCAAGATCATGGGCCAGATTGACCTCGCTGCCATCAACCAATCTACACGCCCCAAGAAGAAGAGCAAGGAGGAGAAGAAGAAGGAGCGCGAGGAGAAGGACAAGCAGCGCGAGGAGCAGCGCAAGCAGCAACGCGAGGCACTGCGTCAGAACCATGAGGGCGGCGAGAAGAAGAAACGCCAGCGTATCAACAGCCAGCGTGTCGATATCAACGATGTCAAGGAGAACAACAACGGTAACGACAATAAGGACTGGAGTGCAAACCGCAACAAGAGTAACAACCAGTCACAGGGAAGCCGCAAGGACCGCGATCGTCAGCACAAGCGTTTCGACAAGAACGATGTGAGCGAGGAGGATGTGTCAAAGCAGATAAAGGAGACACTTGACCGTCTCACCAACCGCGGCAAGGGCAACAAGTCGGCAAAATACCGCAAGGAGAAGCGCGACATGGCAGCCGAGAGACAGATGCAGCAGATGAGCGAGGAGATGGAACAGAGCAAGGTTCTGCAGCTCACTGAGTTCGTTACAGCAAACGAGCTTGCAAGCATGATGAACATCTCTGTAACACAGGTCATCGCAACATGTATGAGCATTGGTATGATGGTATCTATCAACCAGCGTCTCGATGCCGAGACCATCAACATTGTTGCCGAGGAGTTCGGTTACACAACAGAATATGTAAGTGCCGAAGTTGCCAATGCTATTGAAGAGATTGCCGACACCGAGGAAGATTTGGTACCACGCGCACCAATCATTACTGTGATGGGACATGTTGACCATGGTAAGACATCATTGCTCGACTA
>JAFNWA010000216.1 GCA_017383665.1 Bacteroidaceae bacterium
CTTGTCTAAATTGTTTGTACTGGCCGGAATAAATATTTTCAAATTATTGACGGTTCGTTTTTCGTTCCTTACGCTTCTTGCTTTATAAAAAAACAAGGTTGTACTGCTTGTCTGTATGGAATGATGTCAAGGATCTATCGCGCTGTCGGTAGCAGGCGTCGCCGCGTTGCTTACCGAAAGCGAGTACAAAGGTAATGCAAGATTTTGAACTGGCAATACATTTGCATCTTTTTTTTCAAAAAAAATCATACTTTTTTGAGAACTATTTTTTCAAGTGTTGATTTACAACAATTTACAAAAAGAGGTTTTTTTAAAAAAATAAGGGGGCTAAGGGTGATTAAGGGAGCTAAGGGTGATTAAGGGGGAAAGGCCCAAAAGGGCTAAAAGGGCGAAAAGGGCGGGAAGGGTAATTAAGGCCTAAAAGGCCTAAAAGGGGAAAGCAGGGGAATCTAAAAAGAACTTCGACTTTGTATATTTTATTGTTGCTCGGACAACAAGCGTTCGAGTTTGTGGGCGTCGAGATTCAGATAGAACTTGCCGTTCATTGCTACTGAAATGCTGCCGGTCTCTTCTGATACCACTACCGCTATTGCATCGGAGACTTCCGAGATGCCCATGGCCGAACGATGACGCAGCCCAAGGCGCTTGGGAATATCGAGATTATGCGACACGGGAAGAATGCACTGTGCCGCAACGATGCGGCCATCGCGTATCACCATTGCCCCATCGTGCAAGGGGGCATTCTTGAAGAAGATTGCCTCAATGAGACGCTGGCTAATATCGGAGTTTATTGGCTCGCCGGTGCTGATGATATCATTAAGCATCACTTTCCTCTCTACGATTATGAGAGCACCGACCTTTTGCTGCGCCATGCTCTTACATGCCATAACCACAGGCATCATATCAAGGGCGTCATTCTCCTCCTTGCGGTTAAATATTGTTGCCAGATACTTAAAATAGCGACGCGAGCCTATCCCCTTGAAGAAATTCCTGATTTCTTCGTGAAATATCACAACAAGCGCTATGGAACCCACATTCATCATCTGGTCAAAAACGGAGCCCAGAAGACGCATGTCGAGTATCTTCGATACAAGTACCCACACGAAAAGGAACATCATTATTCCTGCGAAGATATTCAGTGAACCCGAATCCTTCATCATCTTGTACATGTAATACAGCAACAGCGCAAAGAGGACAATATCTATTGCATCCTTTATTGTAAAATCGAAAAACATCCTAATCCTATATTATTATATATATCACTCTACATTCAATGCCTGTGCAAGCTTCACAGCCTGAACAGCCTCTGCCACATCGTGTACACGAAGTATATTTGCACCGTTCCGGAGCGCCACAAGATTGAGCGCCGTTGTCGCTGCAAGCGCACCCGATGCCTCAACATCCAACAGGCGTGTTATCATGGACTTGCGTGAGAGCCCCACAAGCAACGGCGCATCGAGCAACTCAAAGTCGCGCAGCGACGACAGCATGCAGTAGTTCTGTTCAAGGCTCTTTCCAAAGCCAAATCCCGGGTCAACAATAACATCGGGCACACCGGCCTGCCGCAACTGCCATAGTTTTTCGGCAAGGCGCTTGAGCACCTGGGGCATAAAACTGTCATACTCGACCTCTTCACCTGCATAGCCCAATGAATGGGTGAGCACATAGGGCACGCGCAATTCAGCCACCACATCAAACATCGCTTTGTCCCACTCAAAGCCCGAGACATCATTTATAATAGCCACATTGTGATTCATGACACACTCACGCGCCACCGCCCCTCTGAATGTATCGACCGAGACAACCGCACCGGGCAATTCCTTGTCAAGCAGTTCCAAAGCCTCATGCAACCGCGCAAGCTCCACCGCCTCTTCGACAGGCACGCCTCCCGGACGGGTCGAGCAGGCTCCCACATCAATAATTCCCGCGCCGGCATCAATCATGGCCGAGGCACGACTCACCAGGTCACCCGGCGAAACCACCCTCGACCCTTCATAGAAAGAGTCGTCTGTTATATTCAGGATTCCCATGACCACCGGTTTGTCAAGCGTCATGAGCCCGCCACGAATGTTAATTGTGTGCACCATAGCCATATACCGCAAAGTTAACAACAAAAATTGAAACTACTTGTTATTTCAATTGACTATTTAATCCATTTTTTATAAATTTGCGAAGTATAATGGATGTTAAAGAACATCTGCACACAAAATCATTCCACGAATAAGGAATATATGCAGAAAAGATATTTCACAATTGCCGGACACAATTTCGCCATCACCATGTCAGAGGGTGATATACTGTCACTGTTGCCCAACCTCGCACCGTTTGAGAGGGAGAATACCGATGAATTGCTTTTTGAGATAACATCGGACAACACCGTGCAGCCATCGTGGCGAGGGGAGAAAATAGGCACATTCCCCTGCCCCAGTGCCACATTCGAGGTATATCGCCAGGACAACGGCGCTTACCAGATTTTAACGCTCAACGAGTTCGGCATCCCCTGCGCTTTCATGCAGGGCGACAGCGAACGGCGCAACTTCACCATAACCACACGCGGCAACAACAGCGATGTCGTTTTCGGTTTCAACAACACACTGATGGTGATATTCACCATGTGCACTGCGCCACACAAGACACTGCTCATGCACTCTGCCACCGTGGAGAACGGGGGCAAAGGCTACATGTTCCTTGGAGTGAGCGGCAAAGGCAAGAGTACCCACAGCAACAAGTGGGTAGAGCACATCAATGGCAGCACGCTCATAAATGACGACAACCCCGTCATACGCATTGCCGACGATGGCACACCAATTGTCTATGGCTCGCCCTGGAGTGGCAAACGCCCGATATACAAGAATGTACACTACCCCATTGGCGGTATCGCAGCAATCGAGCAGGACAAAACAAACCACATACGCAGGGAGAGCATACCCACCGCATTCGGCATTATGCTCTGCTCCTGTTCAACACTCAAATTTGACAAAGAAATCCACATCTTCATCTGCAGCACCATAAGCAAACTGCTCGAGAAGATTACCATACACACACTCTTCTGTCTCCCCAATGAAGAGGCAGCACGCCTGTCAAGCAGCACATTCGGGCTATGAGCAACAAGGTAATACAAAAGAAGGTCGATAACCACCTGTTCATGCAGGAGATTACGCGAATGTTCCGCAAGGAGGGCAAGAAAAGCGTCACCTTTGTTGTGCGTGGGTTCAGCATGCGCCCATTCCTTGACGACGGACGCGACAAGGTCATCCTTGTGCCGCCACGGGTACCGGAGATAGGCGATGTCGTGCTTGCCGAGGTTGCAGAAAAGAGATATGCCCTGCACCGAGTGATAAAGATTGACAACAACATCTACACCATGCGCGGCGACGGCAACCCACTCACCATGACCGAGGAGTTCACATTCGACAAAATAATTGGCATTGCCGACGGTTTTGTGCGCAAAGGCAGGAGAGTGGAGATAACAGGCCGCAAATGGCGGTGGTACTCGGCCACATGGGAAGCGCTTAAACCAATGCGACGCATATTGCTTGCCATCTATCGCAGAAAGAAAAAGTTTTTTTAATAAAAAAGATTACATAGAATATGAGAATCAAGAAAGGATTTGAAATACAGAATGTATGCGGCGAGTACATCATTGTGCCGGCCGGAGTAGAGAATATCGATTACAGCAGAATCATCAGCCTTAACGAGACAGCTGCCTACTTGTGGGAGAATGTTGCCGCAAGGGAGACATTCACAACAGACGACATGGTGGCCTTGTTGCTCGAGGAGTACGATGTTGAGGAAGCCGTTGCCCGCGAGGATTGCACACTGATAGTTGAGCGCTGGAAAGAGATGGAGTTGTTGGAGGAATAATAAAGGCTCCAACAACAAACAAAGCACGGGCAAGGTTTTTTCTTGCCCGTGCTTTGTTTTAGCAGCAATATAGCAACCCACAAGCTGTGGTATACCGGTAAAAGCGGAGCATTCCCACTATCGTTCGAGATTATATTCCCAGAACATATCGCACGCCGTGGGGGCAAGGCTGCCTTGCCCCACGGTTTTGCGTTTATATAGGGCGGACACATCGGCTCACACTCTCGGCTCACCTGCAAAAGTTGGGGACAAAAAACTCGCTTTCGCTCGCCATCAAATTCTACAGCAGTCCTCTACCTTAATTGTTCACTTGTATTTTTCTTCAACTCTTTCTTTCTGTACTTTTTTGAAAAAGTACCAAAAACAGGGCAGTCGTGTACGGCATTCGGTGCTTCCTTTGTTCAAGAGTCGCTTTGCGACATCTTTCAGTCGGTGCACACCTCGCCACTCGCTGCTTGTCGCAATGCTTGGGGTGGCAAGAACTCGCTGCGCTCAAACATCATGCCACCTGTTTCCAAGCATTGCTCGGCTGCTCGCTGTGCCTCCCAACGCTGCCTTTCCGCCCTTGGCGGGGAATTACCTTTTGCAATGAAAAGGTGCGTAGAATAGTAATTCTCAATAC
>JAFNWA010000217.1 GCA_017383665.1 Bacteroidaceae bacterium
GTTTACAAGGTTCTCATCAAGAATCTTGTACAATGCCGGCATGCTTTCCTTGGCTTTAACAGACAACATCATGATTGGAATCATGTCGGCCGAGAACTTGAAGATGATAGGGTTGTTTACATCTTCAGGCAATGCCGATGTAACCATGTTCAGCTTGTCTCGGACATCGTTGGTCAAGTCGTCGATGTCATAACCGTATTCAAATTCCAGCGTAATCAATGAAATGTTCTCACGTGACTTTGATGTCATGTGCTTCAAGTGCTCAACCGAGTTCAGGGTGTTCTCGAGTGGGCGTGTCACATTGGTCTCGATATCTTCAGCACTAGCTCCCGAGTAACTTGTGATAATCATCAAGGTGTTACTCTCGATATCCGGCATAAGGTCTATTGGCAACTTCGTAAAAGAGAAGATACCGAAGATTACGACCGCGATAAAGCAGAGCGCGGTCATAATAGGCCTTTTTACAGCACTTTCATATACACTCATATTATTAAAATTTTGTCTTGTTTCTTACTTTATTACTTCAACTTCCATTCCGTCCACGAGTTTTTCAACTCCGGCAACAACGACAAACGATCCCGGCTCAATACCTGAAATCAGTTCGTAACGGTTGTCCATGCGACGGCCGAGTTTTACTTTATTGTTCTTAACGACTCCATTCTCGTATGTATATACATAGAAGTCACCGCTTCCGGACTGCTTCTTGACTGCCATATCAGACACCACCACATGCTTCTCTGTGCCAAAGTTTACGATTGCCTTGCCGTACATGCCCGGGCGTACTTTCATATCCTTGTTTGGAAGAATTATCTGGACCGGGAATGTGTGTGTAGCTGCATTGATTGTAGGGTGAATGATATCAATTTTCCCCTCAAATTCTTCATTGCCTAAAGCGTCAAATGTCAAAGCGATTTCAAGCTCTTTGTTTGTCTTTGTATAATCGGCCTCGCTGATGTTGATTTTCATCTTTACAGGTTGTATCTGCTCAACGACAAGTATTGGCTGACCACCGTACATGTCACCGTCATCGTAGTTGCGTGCAGAAATCACGCCGTCGATTGGGCTTACAAGGATTGTGTTCTCCAAACGGCTGTCAAGGTTTTTCTTTGCAACCTCGAGCTGTGTCTTCATATTGTCGTACTCCGATTTTGAAGTTCCACCAATCTTGTAAAGCTCTTCGATGCGGTTAAAGTTTGCAACCTGATTGTCGAACTGCAACTTCAACTGGTCGAGACTGCTTGCATCGAGCAATACCAGTTGCTGTCCTTTTGTTACATAATCACCTACCTCTACAAGGATCTTGGCAATTCTCAAAGGTGAGTTAGGAATGATATTGTTCTTTACTTCAGCTTCAACGGTAGTGGCGTATTCTCCAATCTGCGCCACATCCTCGGCATTTACCTGCATGATTTTTACCACGGGCTTTTCTGCCTTTACTCCCTGGGCTCCCTTCTCGCTCTTCTCTGCATTACCGCATGAACAAAGCAATGCTGTTGCGATAAATGCAATTAGTGTCAGATTCTTTTTCATAGATATATGTTTTTATTATTCTTTTCCTAAAATGTTGTTCAACTCTGATTTTGCTACAAGGTAGTCATAAATAGTGTTGTTGTATGACAGTCTTGTGTTGGTGAGCTGTACCTGTGAATTGGTGAGCTCAAGGATTGTACCGTTACCGATGTCATAGCGTTTCTGGCTTATTTCAAGTCCCTTTTCCGCAAGTCGTACCGCCTCTTTGTTGCTTGAAAGTTGCTCGGCACTTGCAGTCATGTTGTCAATAAAACTTTGTGCCTTCATGTTGAGCATACGCTCAGTATTTATTCTTGTCTCTGCCAGTTGGAACTGCTGTACTTTATTTGTCTTAAGGCTTGTGAAGTTGCTTGCATCGTAGAGTGGAATGCTGAGTGACAGAGCCACTGATGATGCATTGCTCCAGTTATATTTTGCAATGTTCCAGTTTGTGTTTGAAATTGATTGGAGCTGATAAGTGCCAACAAGTGCAAGTGTAGGCTGGAATGATGTCTGCAACATCTTGCGCTTTTGGTGGAGCAACTCTCCCTGGAGGTCAATCTGCTTAAGTGATGAATTGTTGCTGAGATCAATCTCTGATATTATGGCTTTTGCCATCTCTGATTCGTAGTTCTTGAGGTTGTCCTTGACTACAAATCTTACATCGGCAGTGATACCCATGAGCACCTTTAGCTGCAACTGTGCAAGTTCAATACCGTTCTTGCCACTTACAACAGATGGCCAGGCATTGTTCTTCTGTACCTCAGCGCTGATCTTGTCATACTCGCTCACAAGGCCCTGCTCAAACATCTTGTTTACAATGTCAAAGTTGGTCTCGGCAAGCTTGAAGTTCTCCAGCAATACATCGTATGAATCCTGTGCGAGCATTAACTGGTAGTATGCTTTTGTTACCTGGTTTATGAGGTCTATCTTTGAACCGCGACTCTCCTCAACAGCAAGTTGCAGGTCGCTCTCTGAGAGGTTCATAGCCTTGTACACCGCAGGGGCGTAGAGAGGAATTGCTACCTGTAGGGCTGCATTCCATGTGTTAGAATCATCCTTACCCATCTTGATTTCCTGGGTTCTTCCCATCGCCTCCATTTTCATAGAAGCAACCTTGATGTTATATTGTATTGCACCGTCAAGTGTCACCGAAGGCAAAAGGTTCTGCCATGCCTCGGTTTTTGAAATCTCTTTCAGTTGGATGTCCTGTTCTGCAACCTTCATTGTCGGGTTGTCACTCAAGGCTAGTTCTATGGCCTTTTCGAGTGTGATTTCCATTGTCGGAATGTCCTGTTGCGCATTTGCAGTGAGCGTAAATGCTGTAAGTAATGCTGCAACAGTCATAAATCTCATCTTGATTTTCATAACTTCTATATTATTGTTTCATTTCTTTTTAAATATTCCTCAATAATCTCTTGTCCTTTGGGGGTCGAAATCCCTCTGAGGTAAAAAAGTATCAGTTTTCGTCCCAGTTCATCTGGGGTGTAGTTGCTTAGTTCTGTGTGTCCTTTCTGCATCTTCACCTCTACGATTGTTGTCAGGTCGCGTTTAAGGATGAATGTGAGAATATTGAAGTCGGCATCTTCGCGGAAAAGTCCCTGTTGGCGACCCATCTCCATCCATGCGCAGAATTTTTTTGTGTTCAGTTTCTCCTTGTTCTGTTTCTCCTTGCATATTTCGGGATACTTGTTCAACTCGGAGAAGAATTTGTTGTTCACCTTCTTCAATAGTTTAAAGTGCAGGTTGTACAGTTTAAGTATTATTTCGAGAATGTCCGACGAACTGCGTATAATTTCCTTGCCCCTCTCATGCATCTTTTCGTTCTGGAATTTCAGTACTTCGCGCAACAGTTGCTCTTTGTCATTGAATAGCTCGTATATTGTTCGTTTTGATATTGACAACTTTGCGGCAATGTCGTCCATCTTTACATCCTTGATTCCATGCTCAATGAACAGTTGGTGTGCTGTCTCTATAATTTGACTGTAAATTTCCTTTTTGCAGTTTTTTCCCTTCACCTTGTCTCCCATATTATTTCACCTTGCAAAGATACTGCGAAAACTTTGTTCGAGCAAAAAGTTTTCGCAGTAAATTACGGAAATTTTTCATTATTTAACTTTTATGTCGTTTGTTTTAAAAATGGAGTCGCGATAATGAAAAGCATGCCCGCCAAAATGGTCTTTGGCAGGCATGCGTCAATTCAGGTTGTACTCTTTTTATCTGTTAAAGTATGTTTTTAGTGCTTCAATATACTCTTCGAAAGCTTTGAATCCGGTAGTTGTTATCCTGCATTTTGTGTGCGGCTTTTTACCCTTGAAGGACTTTTCAACAGAAATATAACCGGCAGCGGAGAGTTTCTCTATCTGTACGCTCAAGTTTCCGGCAGTAGCCCCTGTTGATTCGCGCAGATATACAAAGTCTGCCTCTTCGCAATTGACCAGTACTGACATGACTGCTAATCGCAGTTCTGAGTGGAGTAGTGGGTCCAGTTTCTTGAACATAGCTTTATTTCGCTTTTTTGTTCATTACATACCCGGGAATGATGAGATTTAGCGTTGCCGCAATGGCAAACAGTAGTGCTGCATCCCATTTTTCAATATGGAAAAGTGCGATTGTGCACCCAATGCCTGTTATTATTCCGCCAATAGTAATGTAGTTGTTCTTTAATATTACTCCTGTCATTGTCGCTGCATATCCAAGCAGAACAGCTGTTATAAAGCTGCAGTAACCTGGCGCAATGAATGCGAAAGCTGTGGCAAGTGTTGTTGCAAATATGCCATATATTATCCAAATGTGGCCTACGGTTTTGCTTATGAAGCTTGTTGCTGTATTTTCCTGTTTGCCTTTAATCAGGGTTCGTGTAAGTGGCCATCCTACAATGGGGATACCGAACCATAGGAAATTCCATTTAGCGTCGTTTGTTTCCCTTAGCATGAACCATATCAGAACTGAAAATACAAGTACTATCCAACCCCATGTAATAAGTGGTGTTCCTGCGTTTTTCTCGAAATCTCTTCTGCTTTGGGCAATGGCCTCGCTGATGATTTGCAGGCTTTTTTCGGGTGTCATGTTGTTTGTTTCCATATTAAAAATATCTTAAATTATTGTAACACATGTTTTTATCACTCGTTATGAACTGTTTTTGCTTGCTTCTTGATCTTTTTGTATTGCAAATATAAACAAGTTTATAAAATAAACCAAATATTTTTACGTGTTTTTTCAAATGTTACATTTTGGTGGTAGATCGGGAGGGGGAGTGTTCGTTTTAATATAGTAAATTCGGATGGGGATATGTGTATAAAACAGCACTCGCCTTTGCGGTTGCAAAAGCGAGTGCTGCTCGGTTTGTCGATACTTTTTTATTTTGCATTGACAAACCTCGCTTTGCGCAACCCGCCCGGCGTGAATTTTATCCACGCAGCGTGCGACCTGTTGCTGCTCGGCTTGTCGATTCCTTCTTGAAAAATTATTCTTCTAATAATTTTTTTTGTTGAATTGACAAACCTCGCTATTTACAATTCGCTCGGTTTGTCGATACTTTTCTGAAGAAGTTACTCCTCGAGCAACTTCTTCAAGAAAGCGTTCATCTCTTCGTCGAAACCTTCAAGAAGGTCGGCGTTGAGAATGAGTGTATCGTCGTCAATTATAAGCAGATCTACGATTGATTGGTCCTCTTCGTCGGTGAGTACAAAAGAGTAGGGCTTGGCAATGTTCAGGTTTTCGAACATTCCCTGTTGTTGCATCTTGTTGAGTTCGCTCTGCAACTCCTTCTCAATGACAGCGTCATCGTGTTCCTCCTCCCATTCTTTAATATGTACGCGCGCGAGGGTCTTGTCATCATCATCAAGGATGGTGAGTTCTCCATTCTCTCTGTTTACCTTCATGTGAAAATCGGTAACAGCACTCTCTTCTGCAGTGATGTAATTGCTTGCCATTTTCTTGATGGCATCCTGCAGCATCTCTTGTGTTTCTCTGCTTAATGACATGTCGTTATGTTTTATTAAATGTTTTTGCCGTGGCAATTCTTGAACTTCTTACCGCTACCACAAGGACAAGGGTCATTGCGTCCCACAGTCTTTTCAACTCTCAAAGGTTCGCGTTTTGCATTTTCGCGTGTATCCTGCTGTGCTGCAGCCTGTTGGTTGCGGTCGTTGAGGTCAACCTTTGTCTCGCTGTACTTCTGCTGTGGTCTGTTGCGGCTTGGGTCTGGAGCAACCTTTACATTGGTCTGCTCTTTCTCCTGTACCGGAATCTGTCCTCGCATGAGTATTGAAACTGTCTGGTCGTTGATTTTGCTAACCATCTTGTCAAATAGTGTGACAGACTCGAGCTTGAAAATCAACAGAGGATCTTTCTGCTCGTAGCTTGCATTCTGAACCGAGTGCTTCAAATCGTCAAGGTCACGCAGGTTCTCTTTCCAAGCATTGTCAATGGTGTGGAGCAGTATTGATTTCTCAAAGCATTTGATAACCTCCTTGCCCTGTGACTCGTATGCAGCCTTGACATTTACAGGAATCTGATATATATGACGACCGTCTGTTACCGGAACATAAATGTTCTTATCGTGCATTTCCGGGTGCTCCTTATATACGAAGTTTATGAAAGGCAAAGCGATTTCGGCCATGCGCTCAGTGCGCTGTTTGAAGCTTGCCATA
>JAFNWA010000218.1 GCA_017383665.1 Bacteroidaceae bacterium
ATATATCAGTTGTTGGCTTTTGTTGTGGTAAGTGTTATCTTCTTTTCGTGCAGTTCAAAGGTTGAACAGTCGGCCGATGATCTGCTTGCAAATGCACGCACAGCTTATGAAGAGGGAAAATACAATTCCGCTCGCAAACTCATTGACAGTATCAAAGTGGTTGCTCCCAAGGCCTACAAGACACTTCGTGAGGCCGAGGTGTTGCGTCGTGAGGTTATGATAAAGGAGAAAGAGCGTGATGTCGCTTTCTTTGAGGCTGAATTGCAACAACTTGTTTCGGTGCGCGACTCGTTGGCGGCGGGAATGGTTTTCAATAAGGATAAGAGATACCAGGATAAAGGCTACTACACCGTTGAGTCTCAGGCTATTGCAAAGAATGTGCAGAACAATTTTTTGAGAGCGAGTGTGTATGAGGATGGAGCAATGTACCTGACATCATTCTATCGCGGTAAAAGTATTAAGCATACGACTGTGAAACTCTCTTCCAATGGTGTATATGCATCTTGTGACAAGGTCTTTTTGGAGAGAAACTACAAGGAGTATGGTGTCAGCAATGAACGCCGTGATTATAAATATGGCGAGGATGAGGGACTTGTTGATTTTATTCTTGCATCACAGGGAAGTATCGAAGTGGAACTGTCCGGTGGCTCAAAAAAGGTTACCTATACATTGCGTGAGTCTGATGTAGCCGCTCTGCGCAAAGTACTTGAGTTGATGCAAGCGATAAATGCTGTAAGACGGACAGAGGAGATGCTCGATGAGGCGAGTTATACATTGAATTTCCTGAGACGGAGTGAGGAGCGCTCGTCTGCATCTGCGAGTTGATTGTACGCAATTTATATAAAAGAAATAAGCCATTCCGCGGAATGGCTTATTTCTTTTTATCCTAAGAGTCTTCTTACTTCAAGTTCTTTACTATCTCGTATGTATCGCTTGCAATCATCATCTCCTCATCTGTTGGGATAAGCAATACCTTGACCTTTGAATCTGGAGTTGAGAGCACTGCCTCTTCGCCACGCATCTTTGCGTTGACCTCCTTGTCGAGTTTAACGCCAAGGAACTCAAGACCTTCGAGTGCCGCCTCGCGGCAATCCTGCTGGTTCTCTCCGACACCACCGGCGAAGATGATTATGTCAACACCACCCATTGCTGCTGCGTATGCACCGATGTACTTCTTTATGCGGTAGAAGTTCATTGTGTTTGAAAGCTGTGCGCGCTTGTTGCCCTCGTCAGCGGCAGCCTTCACCTCGCGCATGTCCGATGAAATGCCTGTGATGCCGGCAACACCCGACTTCTTGTTGAGCATATCAATCATACCCTGCATGTCAAGACCGGTCTTGTCCATAACATATGGGAAAATACCCGGGTCAACATCACCGCTTCGTGTACCCATCATGAGACCTGCAAGAGGAGTCATACCCATTGATGTGTCAACGCTCTTGCCGTCCTTCACTGCTGCTACAGAAGCACCGTTACCAATGTGGCAGGTGATGATCTTGCTGCCCTCGGCAGGAATGTTCAACATCTCCAGTGCACGCTTTGTGATGTAGCGGTGCGATGTTCCGTGGAAACCGTAGCGACGCACGCCATACTTCTCATAAAGTTCGTATGGGAGGGCGTACATGTATGCATAGTCGGGCATTGTCTGGTGGAATGCTGTGTCGAATACACCAACCTGTGGCAT
>JAFNWA010000219.1 GCA_017383665.1 Bacteroidaceae bacterium
ATCATCTTACACTGCAAATTTAGCAATAATTAGTGTACGGTGCAAACATTTGATACATATTTTGTAACCATATTGGCGAAAATGTGCATTTTTGTTTTGCTATTGGTGAAAGTTGTGATTAGAATTGTCTGTATGCACGAATATTGCTATCTTCGCCGAAAATTGCGAGGTTCTATGCGTACGAAAAAAAGCAGTAATTCCAATATGCGTTTTCTCAAGGGTAATGTGATTTTCTTTGCCCTGTTGCTGTTGGTGATAATGTTGTTTACATATTATGCATTCAAGGGGATGGGGACAGAGACGGAGAACCTTTCTTCTTGCAAGGTTACATTCTCAGAAAGTTACAATGGCGGAGATTGTAAAGTGTATGTCGATGACAGTTTGCTCTATGCCGGAGCACCACATGACAAAGTGATAGAGATGAGACGCTATGCTACGGGTAGCCAGGTGTCGTTATATACATCGGATTCGAAACTGATGATTCTTACGGCAGCCGATACTGTTGTGCGCACTCTCGGTGGGGACAGACTCTTTGCTGTGGGCTCGCGTGATGGTAAGGTGGTTATAGATGCCGTGGAGGAGAAATGAACGAGCCAATGACATTGCAAATATAGAATGACAAGTTGCGGTCTGTTAGAGTTTATATCGGACTCACATTAAATAACAATAAATCCCGCCATTGGCGGGATTTATTGTTATTTCTTTGCAGGGACAAGTATCTCCTTGTACTCCTTTTCGTTCTTGAGGATGCGGTATGCTTCTTTCAGTTCGGTGTCCTTGCCGAGACTGTATATTATCGTGCCCTTTTGTCCATAATAGCGTGTTACAATCTCCGATGCAATTAGGATTCTGATCTCCTTTTCAAAATGTGCCAATGAATGGTCAAGATTTGCTTGTAGTTTTTTCTCAAGTGAAGCAATCTCCTCTTTGGCAATTTCAGTGAAGCCCTCGAATTCCATTGCTTGTTTCAAATCCTTGAGTACTTTCACGCTTAACAGGTCATAGCTGAAGTTACGCGATTTCAGAAGGTTCTTGAACTCTTCATACTCCTTGTCGCTTATCTCAAAAGAGTCGGGTGGGGCTATGGTGCTGTTTTTAAGTGTGTATTCAGTGGCAAAGTCAAATATTGCCATGTCCCGTACCAGGTAAAACAACAGGGTCGATAGTTCTTCTGATTTGGGCTCTATGTCGGGGCGTATTCCGCCACCGTCGCGTACTTCGCGTCCGGCTTCGGTGTAGAATACTGTTGTGAGGCTATCGGGAACACGGGTTGTCTTGCCCTGGTCTATGACATGTGAGTAGTCGAGTGCCTGCACGCAGCGTCCGCTGGGAATGTAGTATCTTGCTGTTGTCAGTTTCAGGTAGCCGCCACCGGTAACCTCTCTGGTGCTCTGTACCAAGCCTTTGCCGAATGTGCGGTTGCCTATTATCACTGCCCTGTCAAAGTCCTGTAGAGAACCGGCTACAATCTCCGATGCCGATGCGGTCTCTCCATCGACCAACACGACTATTGGAGAGTTTGTATCTATCGGCTCTTTGCTTGTCTTGTAAACCTCGTTCGACTGTTTTATCTTTCCCTTGGTTGTGACAACTGTTTTGCCTCTCGGAATAAAAAGGTTAACAATTTCAACAGCTTCGTTTAGCAGTCCGCCGCCGTTTCCCCTGAGGTCGATTATGAAAGATGTCGCACCTTGCTTTTTAAGCTCGATAATAGCGCGGCGCATCTCCTTTGCGCAACCGTCGGTGAAACTTGTGAGTTGTATGAAACCGGTCTTGTTCTCCTGCATACCATAGTAGGGTATTGCTGGCAGGGCAATGCTTTCGCGCTCAATTTTTACTTTTGATGTGCCTTTTTTCCCGGGGCGTTCATACTCAAGAATGAGTGTAGTACCCGGTTCACCGCGTAGCATGTCGCTCACGCTGTCTGTGCTCATGCCTTTTATTTCCTTTCCGTCAATGGAAATTATAAGGTCGCCTGCTTTTAATCCGGCTTTCTGTGCCGGCATCCCCTCGTATGGCTCGGCAAGTACGGTTGTTTTTTTGTCTGTATGAAATCGAATGACGGAGCCGATACCTGCATATTTGCCGGTTGTCATCATTTTCAGTTCCTCGGCCTTGTCTTTTGGGTAGTACTGTGTATATGGGTCCAGGTTGGTCAACATGGCATTTATACCCTTTGTGATCATGATTTCGGGCATGATGCTGTCCACATAAAAAAGGTTGAGGTCCTTTATTATGGCGTTGATGATTTGAACCTGTCTCGACAGGTGAAACTTGTGCTTATCATCGGCCTTGACATTTGTTGTTGATATTGCTATGAGAACAAACAACAGTGAGAGTATCCTTTTTTTCATCGTTTTTTGCCTCGTTCCAACCAAAATTGTATTTTAATGTGTTGGAAGCCGCACTGGCGGATAATTCTCCCGTAAGTGCTTTTTCTTCGGTAAAAGCCTCAATTCTTGAAAGGGCACGGTTGAAAATCTCCGCATA
>JAFNWA010000220.1 GCA_017383665.1 Bacteroidaceae bacterium
AATCATTGAAGTTTTTCTGGAGTATAGAATCTGTATATTGCACCTGGAAAAGGTGTGCGGATACATAGAGTACGCGTAGCTCAGGGTGTAGCTCCTTGATTTTTATACCAATGGCATTCACAAGGTGAGTCTTGCCGACACCTGATGAACCATGTATAAACAATGGATTGAATGCCCTACCCGGTTTATCGGCAACACTGGCAGCTACTGAACGCGACAAACGGTTGCTGATGCCCTCTACATAGTTGTCGAAGGTATAACGGCTTATGAGCATGGAATCAAGCTCCTGTACGGCCTGCTGCATGGCTGCCGGTGCACTGTTGCCACTGTTTGCTGTTCTCTTGCATGGTGAGCCATGGTTCTCTGTGCTGACTTCCATTGTAAGGTTGTTGTCCTTGTCTGTGAGTACGCTGTACATCAATTGTGTACCCTTGCCCATCACCTTGAAGAGAGTAGAGCGCAACAAATCCACGAAATTACCCTCAAGGAACTCATATACAAAATTGCTCTTGACCTGGATGGTAAGAGTGTTCCCCTCATACTTGAGCGGCTTTATATCCGCAAACCAAGTGCTGAAAGTTGTTTCAGAGACATTGTCGCGAATGATCTCCAAACATTTATTCCATTTTGTATCGAGATGAGGTGTCATCAACGGTTTGTGTTTTCTTATATATATTATATTGTTGGGATTAGAAGAGGAGAAGGCAACAAGTGCCGTTTGTTTGGAAATGGTATCTGATACCTGCCCGTGACGGGCCGTCCTGTTTCCTCTTTCTGTCAATTCCTATGCAAATATCTGCAAATAAAAATGAAATTGCAAGCAAAGAAAATGAACCAAAAAACTTGCTCTCAATAATAGGTTGTATATCAGAGGGTTAAAAAACATTACAGAACAAAGGTTGTTGTTTTATGTTATTTTTTTTAAACATTGATTTTCAGAGTGTTATATCTTGTTGCACATGATCTCTTTATTGTGAAAGCTAACCCAAAAATGCCTTTCTTTTGTCTGTGGTGCTGGTTTTGCCTAAATGGTTTGTGAGTGTCATATTTTTCACCTTATTTGGAATGAGTCTATATAGTGTGATAAATTTTTTTATTTGAAAATAATTTATAGAACCGGTTGCTCGCCCGAAAAATGTGTCAATTAAATTTGTTTTTTATGAATTTATGATTTTAATTATACGGCTTCATTCGTGAAGATGTATATATATTCCTTATAACAAGCAATGACGGCAGCGATGCCGTCATTGCTTGTTATCTTGCTATTTCAAGGTTCAGTTCTCTATGTAGTTTTTCTATCAGCGGGTTCTTCTCTACAAGTATTGAGAATTGTTTGCTTTTATCGCTTGTGTTCCGCACTACAACAACCTTGTTGACAACTATTCTCATTTTTATTTTTGCGCCACCCAGAAACTGGCTCATCCCCTCGCAGATTCTGCTCTCTTCTCGGCTGAAGAGTTCTGCAGCCATCGGGTTATCTACCGAGATTATGAATGTGGTGTCGTTTTCTTTTTTTGGCGCAATTATCTTCATGCGGTCGGCCAACGCACGCTCGTTCTCAGGAAGCCGCAAAGCGTATGAAGTCCAGGCCTGTACCAGAGTGGCATCAGTTATAGCGAAATTGTTAGCCTTCTCTACTTCTGCAACAACTGTGTCTTTTGTCTCGGCAATAACAGGTCGCTGAATTTCCTGTTGTGGCTGGTTCCCGATATTTGTTCTTGACCTTTGGAACATTTTGCCAAGTGATGTTCCGCTCTCGTTCCTTGAACGCAAACCCTCTGGGCGTCCCTGTAGAACTGCCGGCCCTGCTGGTGGAGTGCTCGGCTTTTGTACAGGTTGCGCAGGAGTCTGTTGTATTGCTGCCGGCTGTGCTGTTGTTGTGTGGGGTGCCGCCGGTGTGGGCGCTGCTGTGGTGGACACAACGGGCTGCACTCGCTGGGCACTTTGCTCAGCGGTGTTGAAAAGAGGTTTTAATATCTTGGGGCGACGCCCCCGTCCATCCTCTCCGTCGCTGTCGCTCATCTGCGACAACTCAATGAGTGTGAGCTCTACATGCAGGCGTTTGTTGCGGCTTGTCCTGTAGTTAAGACTGCAGTTGCTGCATAATCTTATAGCATTGAACAGCATCTTCGGAGTGCAGCGTTTTGCCTGCTCAATGTATCTGTTGCGCAACTCGGCACTGCCCTCGAAAAGTTCTGCTGTGGCCTGGTCGCTATTTACCAGCAGATCTCTGAAGTGGGATGCTGCACCTTCTATGAAAATGTTGCCCTCAAAACCTTTGTTCAGAATATCATTGAATAGCAACAGACATTGTGATGCCTTCTTTTCAATGATGAAATCCGTGAGCCTGAAATAGTACTCATAGTCAAGCACATTGAGACTGTCGATGACCTTGGCGTATGTAAGATCTCCTTGTGTAAAGCTTGCCATCTGGTCAAATAACGACAGCGCGTCGCGCATACAACCATCCGATTTCTGAGCGATTATACGCAAAGCCTCATACTCGCAATTTATCCCCTCCTTGTTGGCGATGCTCTGTAGGTGTGCGATTATGTCGCCGGCCTCAATGCGGCTGAAGTCATATATCTGGCAACGCGATAGAATAGTGGGAATAATCTTGTGCTTTTCGGTTGTTGCAAGGATGAATATAGCGTGTGCCGGCGGTTCTTCAAGTGTTTTCAAAAAAGCATTGAAGGCCGCTTGTGAAAGCATGTGTACCTCGTCGATGATATATACTTTGTATCGCCCCACCTGGGGTGGAATGCGTACCTGTTCATTCAGTGAGCGTATGTCCTCGACCGAGTTGTTGCTTGCCGCATCGAGTTCATATATTGAATATGAACGCTGTTGGTTGAATGACTGGCACGACTCGCACTGGTTGCATGGCTCGCCGTTTTCAGTGGGGTTGGTACAGTTGATTGTCTTTGCAAAGATTCGTGCGCAAGTGGTCTTTCCCACACCTCTTGGTCCGCAGAACAGGTAGGCATGTGCCAATTTCCCACTATGGATGGCATTCTTCAAGGTCGTCGTGAGCGATTTCTGCGAAACGACGGTCTCGAAAGTGTCAGGGCGGTACTTTCTGGCCGAAACTATGTAGTTTTCCATTATTCTTTCTTGTATATGATTTTCACTTTACGCAAAGATAATGCAAACGAGTGAAATAATATCAAGCTTGATTGAATATTTCATAGCGAGTGCGACCTATTTTCAATGTCTGCTTCAAAGAATGCGCGGAGAAATGCTTTAACACCCCGATTGAATAACTTTATGTAGGCTCTAAAACTAATTCCATGCACATGATGCTATGCATTGTTTTTTCATTATCTTTGCACTAGAATATTCTATGATTCATGCGTACAAAGTTTTTTGAAAAGATAAAGGTTGTTCTCAAGTGGATAAGGAATCACAAGTATATGTTTGTGACTGTTGTCTTTTTGGCTATAATACTTGTTATTGATGATAACAACATGATAAGCCACATGAAGAACCGTGCACTTATCGATGAACTTACGAATGAGATAAAATCAATGGAAATGGATTCTGCCGCCACACAGACCAAGCTAAGGCTGTACACTGAAAATGACAGTGATGTTATCGGGGATGAGGCACGCAAGCGAGGGTTGCTGAAAGCTGGCGAAGATGCATTTATAATAAAGTAATATACACAGGTGAAAAAGTTTCTTGTATTTTTAAATTACACCGGCGCTTTAGTGCTGTTGGCCGGATTGCTTTTAAGGCTGATTCTCCCGGAAATATATTCGGTCGTTTATTTGAGCGGTGCTGTGGCCTTTGCCGTGACACAGTTCTTTTTGCGTCCTCGTTATGAGGGTTTGGTTATGCGCCGTTTGGTTTCACAACAACAACTTGCCGGGCTTTTTCTTGTGGGCTCTGGAGTTCTAATGTTTACTCATCACAATAACGAGTGGATTGTAATTCTGCTCTGCGGTGCATTGATGGAACTATACACAGTGTTCCGCCTGTCAAATGAAATGAAGAAATTGGAAAAAGGAAATGACTGAAAGCGGATGTTTCAGTTACATAACACAAATCGGGTGAGCGACGCTCACCCGATTTGTGTTATCTTAACCTTATCACATCTCCCACCTTCAGTGTTGTATAACTCTCATATTGTGGGTTCAGTTTGTATAACGATTTGACTCTTATGCCGTAAATCTGCGAAATCCTGTAAAGGCTTTCACCCCTTTTGGTGGTGTGGAAATTGTATCCTTTAGTAGCTTTCTTATTCTTTTTCTGAAGATAGACAATGTCGCCCTCTTTGAATATGTACTCTTTGTGCAGGTCATTGTACTTGCGTATTTTGCGTTTGGAGATTCCCAACTCCTTCGACAGTGATTTGAATGTATCACCATCACGGGCAATTACATATAGCAAACCGTTTGCTTTAAGGACCTCCCTTCTTGTATTCTCTGTTAGCTGTTGGTTCCTCTTTTTATCTCTTTTCCCCCCGGTATCATATTTGTAGAGTTCATACCTTTCTATTATGCTTATGAGTTTCTTGTCATAATTCCGGTCCTCGGCATAATAGGCTTTCTTCAGTCCTTTTGCCCACCCTTTATAGTCGGTTCGCTTCAAATCAAAAAGAAAGTCATATCGGCTGTTGTTGCATAAGAACTTTGAATGATCCTCATATGATGTCTTGGCGTTTTTGTATCGACGGAATACGCACCATCGTCCATTGTCAAACGACAATATAGTATCACCTTCCCATCTGTTGTCAGCCTTTATTCCAAAATGATTGTTGCCCTTTGTGGCAAGAATACTTTTGCCCCTACCACTTTCAAGCAATCCTTGTGCAAGAGTTATACTGGCCGGGATACCATACTTTTTCATTTGCTCAACAGCTATGGTATGGAACTTTTCCAGATATATCTCGCTTTCATTCTTTGTCTGTGCGCAGAGCGGATGACTCCCGGTAAATAACAATATGATGATCAGTATAAGAACCTTTGCCTGTTTCATATGTTGTAATAAATGCTAAACTTGCTACAAAATAAATGAATAAATTGTTTTTGCGCAAGATTTTCCCTACATTCGCGCAAATAATTATGCGCAGGGTGCTTCTTGTGGCAACTTCGCGGTAAAATTATAAAGGTTATGAAAGAGATGACAATAAATACAAAGGTGTTGGTTTGTACACTTGATGAACTCTCTCCTGCAGACAGAGAGGTCGTTGATGCTGCACGCGCGGCAACAGCTAACAGTTATGCGGTCTATTCACACTTCAATGTAGGTGCAGCTGTGCGTCTCGCCGATGGGACTATTGTACGCGGAACAAATCAGGAGAATGCGGCCTACCCGTCGGGGCTTTGTGCCGAGCGCACCACGCTTTTCTGGGCAAATTCTCAATACCCCACACAGGCTGTTGAAGTGCTTGCCATAGCTGCGCGTACCGAGCAGGGCGAGCTTCCAACACCAATACCTCCTTGCGGTGCATGTCGTCAGGTAATCCTTGAAACCGAAAAGCGTTTCAACAACGCTATCCGCATCATACTCTATGGCGCGAAAGAGTGTTATATAATTGAAGATGGAGTGAAGGCATTGCTGCCACTCTCATTTGATGCCGGTTTCCTTGAATAAACTGTCTATAAAAGAGATGAAGAAAATAATGTTTGTGTGCCATGGGAACATCTGCCGTTCACCGATGGCTGAATATATAATGAAATCGCTGGTGCAAAGGGCTTGTGCCGGCGAAAACTTCTGTATAGAATCATCGGCAACCAGTCGTGAGGAGATTGGGAACGGGATATATCCACCTGCGGCGCAAATACTGTCGTTACATGGAATTGAGAGTTACGGACATCGCGCCCGTCAGTTTACTGTAGCCGATTATAATAACTATGATCTGGTTATAGTAATGGAGGATTACAACAAGCGTAATCTCATGCGCCTTATCGGGTGTGACTGTGAGAACAAAGTTTGGAAATTGCTCGACTTCGTAGCCGAAGAACCGCAATCTTGCAATGGTGCCGATATTTCAGATCCCTGGTATCATGGCAACTTCGACAAGACATACAAGGAGATAGAACAGGGGTGTAAAGGCTTGCTGAAGTATTTGGGGTATTGATATGAGAACTGTTGCCGATGACAAGGTGATAATGGGCATTGACCCGGGAACAAACATCATGGGATATGCTTTCATTGGCGTGAACGGAAACCGTGCTCGCCTCATTACCATGGGTGTGATTGATATGCGTAAATGCAAGGACATGTATATGAAACTTGGCGAGATTTTTGAAAGGGTGCAAGGATTGATAGCATCCTTTCTGCCCGATGAGCTTGCCATTGAAGCACCTTTCTTTGGGAAGAATGTGCAGAGTATGCTCAAGTTGGGCAGGGCACAGGGGGTGGCCATTGCTGCAGCCATAAGTCGTCAGGTTCCGATTCATGAATATGCTCCGCTCAAGATAAAGATGGCTATTACCGGCAATGGCTCGGCATCAAAGGAGCAGGTCGCAGACATGCTGCGCCGAATGCTCAACATCTCCGGTGGCGAGATGCCGCAGTTTATGGATGCAACCGATGCACTTGGCGCGGCGTTCTGCCATTATCTGCAAAACGGCAAGCCAGTGAGTGAGAAAAAGTATTCCTCATGGGCCGATTTCGTAAACAAGAATCCCGGCAAGGTGAAAACTGAAAGCTGAAAACTGAAATCTGAAAACTGTGGAAGAGATTTCTCCGTCGCTGCGCTCGGTCGAAATGACAGACTTTTGCTCTTAGTCTTTCTGAGCTGAGTGAAGAATCTCTTTATCGCAACACCGTCTTTTGACTTTAGCCCCTACGGGCGTCGACCTTCGGTTCGCAACCCGCGAGGCACCAATTTTATCGGTGCTGCTCGCGACTAATTGCTGCCGGTGTTATCGATGTTTGAACTGCGCTATCATCTGTAGCGCAGTAACGGCGCATTCATCGCCTTTGTTGCCAAGGCGGCCACCGCTGCGCTCCTGCGCCTGGAGAAGATTATTTGTCGTAATAAGACCAAAAATAACAGGAGTGTCATACTCTACATTCAGTTTTGAGAGTCCGGCTGTGACGCCCTCACAAATGTAGTCGAAGTGAGGAGTGTCGCCCCTGATAACGCAACCAATGGCAATGACAGCATCATATTTGCCACTCTTGACCATTTGTGATGCGCCGAAGATTAGCTCGAAACTGCCCGGCACGCTTGCCAATTCGATGTTGCTCTCCTCAACGCCATTGTCAATAAGTGTCTTTACTGCGCCGTCACGCAGGGCGTATGTTATCTCATCGTTCCATTCGGCATATACAATGCCTATCTTGCGCCCCTTGCCGTTTGCCACTTTTGTAGGGTCATATGATGAAAGATTCTTAAGTTCTGTTGCCATATACCTTTATTTATTCTGTATTAAAAAAGGCTGTCCTGCGACAGCCTTTTTGTCTGTTTTAAACAATTACTTCGCTATATTGAGCTTGATCTTGGCCTCGTTTGCTACTGGTGAATGAGGGTACTCATTCTTTATCCTATTGTAAAGCTTCGTAGCTTCCTCTTTGTTACCTTGTGATTCGTACATTGCAGCTGCGTCTCTCCAGCAAACAGGAGTGACAGCAATGTTGTTTGCAAGTTCGGCAGCCTCAAGAATTACGCGTATTGCATTGTCATAATCTCCAATCTGAGAATAACAGTTTCCCAAGGTATGCTTTGCTGTTGGAGCCATGAGATTGTCACAGCCACTGTACTTGCTCAAGTGGGAAATGGCCTCGTCATAGTTGGATTGCTGTGCATAGATCATGCCGGCATAGTAGTGTGCCTTGTTGGCTGCGCTACTGCCATCGTATGTATCGATAATCTCAATAAACCCGTCAAGTGCGGTCTGTAAAGGCATACTCTGCCATGTAGCCTCTATGCTTGCAATAGCCAAGTCTGCTTCATTATTGCTTGGCGCCTCTGTTGTCTTTTTGCTGAAAGCGTTGAAACCGGCGATTGCAATGATTGCTAAAATACCGGCAATGAATGCTACTTTGTGTTTGAGTACAAATGCCTCAGCTTTTCCAAGTGCCTGATCTGGTGCGATAGGCTCATCTTTTTTTGTCTTTTTGCTCATAGTTGTATTGTGTTTTCTATTACTTGCTGATTGTGTGTTACAAAAGTAATCAAATTCTTTTTTGATGAAAAAAATATATCGTTTTTTTTGTTGCAAATGAGTTGTCATAATGTTTTGTGTCTTTGCTTTGCCAATCCGGAATTCCGGCAAGTCGTAATACTCCGAAACAGATGGGGGATAATCTTTGTTATATACAGAACTAAATTTGCGATGTCTCTGTAAAAAAACGGAGCAAACTTTATATTTCGCTCGTTTGTGTGTATATTTGCAACATATTATGCACTCATAATGATACTAAACGGCGTATCTTTACTCAATTATAAGAATCTGCAGGAGGTGAACATCTCGTTCTCCCCCAAGATAAACTGTTTCATTGGCAGCAATGGAATGGGAAAGACCAATCTGCTCGATGCGGTTTATTATCTCTCTTTCTGCAAGAGTGCCGTTACGGCTTCCGATTCTTCCAATATTATGCACGACGCTCCTTTCTTTATGTTGCAGGGCTGTTACCAAAGCGATAGCGGCATTGCCAGTGAGGTGTCGTGTGGCTTGAAGCGTGGCGAGAAGAAGCAGTTCCGCAGGGACGGCAAGCTGTATGAGCGTCTATCGGATCACATTGGTTCTGTCCCACTTGTCATGGTGTCGCCTGCGGATAGTGAACTGATTGCCGGTGGCAGCGAGGAGAGACGCCGTTTCATGGATGTGGTAATATCGCAGTATGACAAGGAGTACCTTGGTGCGTTGATACGCTACAACCGTGCGTTGCAGCAGCGTAATGCATTGCTGCGTGGTGAGCGTGAGCCCGATAGCGAGATGATGCAGCTCATTGAGGAGATGATGGTTGACGAGGCAATGGTAATTAACCGGGGACGCAAGGCGTTTATTGATGAACTTGTCCCTGTTTTTGAAAGGTTCCATAGCACGATTGCGTGTGGTGGCGAAGTGGTTTCATTGAAGTACCGCTCGCACATGAATGACGGCGATTTGCTTGAGCAGTTGCGCTTGTCGCGTGCCGATGACTACCGCCTTGGACATACTTCAAAGGGTGTGCATCGCGATGAACTGACAATGCTGTTGGGCGGTTATCCGCTGAGGCGTGAGGGATCGCAGGGGCAGAACAAGACATTCCTTGTGTCGTTGAAGTTGGCGCAGTATGACTTCCTGCGTTCAAAGGGTGGTGAAATGCCATTGCTGTTGCTCGATGATATATTTGACAAACTCGACAGCCGACGCGTGGAGCAGATCATTGCACTTGTGGCAGGTGAGGGCTTCGGGCAGATATTTATTACCGATGTCAATCGCGAACATATTGACTGCATTCTTGAGAGGGTGAGTGGTGACTATCGTCTGTTTGAGGTACAGGGCGGCCATGTGGAGTTGCTTAAATCGCGTGAAGTATGAAGAGGGGCTCTACAAAATCAATAGCAGAACTTGTGAAGGTGATGTGCCGTGAGGAGGGGCTTGAGACTCCGCTCAACGAGTATCGCCTCATAAATGCGTGGCCAAAGGTGTTGGGTCAGGCCGTATGCAACTATACCCGTGATTTGAAAATATATAACCAAGTGCTTTTTGTTACCGTTACATCATCTGTATTGCGTCAGGAACTTCTCATGAACAGACGATCGTTGGTGGCAAAACTGAACGAATATGTAAAGGCGCAGGTTATAACAGATATTGTATTTAAATGAACATAATGGCCTTTTTGCGGTTTATTAGTTTGCAGTAAAAAGGTGGATTGAGACAATAATAATTGAAAAATATATTTTATGCAAAATTCAAATGTTAAAACAAAACTCATTGTATTGAGTTTCCTGCAGTTTGCTGTTTGGGGCGCTTACCTTACTTCAATGGGACGCTACCTTGGCAATGCCGGAATGGGTAGTGATATCGGCTGGTTCTATTCTGTACAGGGTATTGTGTCAATCTTTATGCCTGCTATAATTGGCATCATTGCAGACCGTTGGGTTCCGGCGCAGCGTATGTTGGCCTTCTGCCATGCTGTAGCAGCTGTATTTATGGGTATTACCGGTTTTATTGGAATGTCTAAGGGGGCAGCAGTAGGCTTTAATGACCTGTTCTGGACATATACAATCAGCGTCGCCTTCTATATGCCTACATTGGCGCTTTCAAATTCTGTTTCATATACCGTGTTGACAAAAGCCGGACTTGATACTGTAAAGGCTTTCCCGCCAATACGCGTGTTCGGAACAGTAGGTTTCATTGTCTCTATGTGGATTGTTGACCTGACCGGTTTCCAGAATGATTATTCGCAGTTCTTTGCATCGGCTGTTTGGGGGGTACTGCTTGCAGCATATTCGCTTACATTGCCAAATTGCCCTGTAAACAAGTCGGTAGAGAAAAAGTCGCTTGCATCGGCGTTCGGTCTTGATGCTTTCAAACTGTTCAACCAAAGGAAAATGGCAATGTTCTTCATTTTCTCAATGTTGCTTGGTGCGGCATTGCAGGTGTCGAACGGATATGCCAATATGTTCATTAGCGGCTTTGGTGGAATTGAGAAATATGCAGGTACTTTTGCCGTGGAGCACACAAACATGCTCATTTCCCTGTCACAGATATCAGAGACTCTTTGCATTCTGCTCATTCCTTTCTTCCTCAGGAAGTTCGGCATAAAGATTGTGATGCTCATTGCAATGTTGGGATGGGTGTTCCGTTTCGGCTTTTTTGCGATGGGTGACCCTGCAATGCCAGGCGTGCTCCTGTTCGTGCTTTCAATGATTGTATATGGTGTGGCATTCGATTTCTTCAATGTGTCGGGCTCGCTTTTCGTGGATAAGGAGACTCCCGAAAACATGCGCTCAAGCGCACAGGGACTGTTCATGCTCATGACAAACGGTCTCGGAGCCTCAATTGGTGTCATTGCTGCACAGGAGGTAGTAAACCACTTTACAGCGAACCAGACAAACTTTGCCGGTTGGACCTCGGCGTGGTACATCTTTGCCGGCTATGCTCTTGTTATAGCATTGCTGTTTGTCGTTTTGTTCAAGGATAAGAAGGAGACTAAAGCATAATGCAATATGGTTGAGCTTGTTGTAACTGATATAATGTCGAAGGCTGCCGACCATCGCGCTCATGTGCTTCTGCTGAGCGAGAAGGAGGGATTGCGTAAGATAATTGTAGCCCTAGGTTTCCTTGAGGCCCAGGCTATTGCATTTACCTTGCGCGGAATAAAGACCGACCGCCCTTTGACACACGATCTCTTTGGTGGTGTGTCCGAGGCATTCGGCATTGAGTTACAGCATGTTCTTATAGACCGTATTTGCGACGGCACTTTCTGCTCACGGCTCTGTTACAGGCAAGGCGATATAGAGCAGAGCATTGATTCGCGCACAAGCGATGCCATTGCCATTGCTTTGCGTGCCGGTGCACCGATATATATTGACGATAGTTTGCTGTCGCAGATGTGCATACGCGATGAGCAGAACGGTGCATTTTCAATTCCCATAACTGCGGCCGATGAGGCTACACTGCGTGTCGCAATTGCCAATGCCGTGAAGGTTGAGAACTATGAACTGGCGCACAAACTGAAAGAGGAGATAGACTCCCGACACGCACAGCGCCACGACAACTTTGATAACACTGATAACGACAAACAACTTCTATAGAAGCTGTTTAAAATTATTATCAGCTTCTACAAGAAAATACTTTTTTAGAAATTTAAAAAGCTTCTAAAATGGCACTTTTTTATGTACCGGATATTGCAGAGCGTTGGGAACTCTCCGAGGAGGAAGCTGCCCACGCTTTGCGTGTTCTGCGCCTTACGGTAGGTAGCGGACTTGAAATAACAGATGGCAAGGGAAATCTGTACAGAACCACAATCGATTCCATAAGTGGCAAGCATTGCTATGTTGTGCCATGTGCACCGTTGGAGAAACCGAAGAATTGGAAGGGTGGGGTGCACATAGCAATTGCTCCTACGAAGAACATGGATCGCATTGAGTGGTTTGCCGAGAAAGCTACCGAAATTGGTCTCGATGCCGTGACATTTCTCAACTGCCGTTTTTCGGAGCGCAAGGTTATAAAGCCCGAGCGTGTAGAACGCATTGTGGTGTCAGCGATGAAGCAGTCGCTCAAATACTGCAAGCCTGTGGTTAGCGATATGGTCGATTTCAAGAAATTCATTTCTCAGGAGCGTTCCGGCGCAAAATTCATAGCGCACTGCTATGATAGCGAAAGGGTCCTCTTCAAGGATGCGCTTGTCCCTTGTGAGGAGGCTACGGTGCTCATTGGTCCAGAAGGTGATTTCAGCCCCGAGGAGGTGGAACTTGCCGTAGAGGCCGGTTTTCGTCCGATAAGTCTTGGAAGTTCGCGTCTGCGTACCGAGACAGCTGCGCTTGTGGCGTGTCATACATATATATTGAAGAATGAGATATGACACAACGCCATTTCATATTCTTTTCCTATGATGGTGCAGCCTACCACGGTTGGCAGGTTCAGCCCAATGCTATAACAGTGCAGCAGGTGCTCGAGGAGGCACTGGCGACAATTCTGCGTCTCCCCGTTCCGCTAATGGGCGCAGGGCGCACTGATACAGGGGTGAATGCCGAGTGTATGGTGGCACATGCTGATTTACCCTGTGGAGTGGATGTGCAGCAACTTATATATAAACTTAACAGGATTTTGCCTCCTGATATTGCAGTCAGTGCCATCAGGCGTGTGCGCGATGATGCCCATGCGCGCTTCGATGCAATATCTCGTCGTTACCGTTACCGCGTGGTCACGGCAAAGTCTCCTTTTGCGCGTCGTTATGCTTTGCGTGTTATGCCGGAAATTGATTTTGAGGCGATGAACCGCGCAGCTGAACTGCTGTATGAATATACAGACTTTACCAGCTTCAGCAAACTGCATACCGATGTGAAGACCAACAACTGCAAGGTGACATATGCGGCATGGCACAATGTGGGCGCTGATGAGTGGGTCTTTGAGATTGAGGCCGACCGTTTCCTTCGCAATATGGTTCGTGCCATAGTGGGGACATTACTGCTTGTGGGGCGCGGTAAGATGACAATAGATGGTTTTCGTGATGTCATTGAGAACAAGGCGCGTGGCGAGGCCGGTGATTCGGCAATGGGTGAGGCGCTGTTTCTTGTTGATGTGAAATACCCCAATGATATTTATCTGTGATGTGGGCGTTGCTTGCTTTTATGTCGGCAGCCTTGCTTGGTTGCTATGACTTCTTCAAGAAGGTTTCGTTGAAGGAGAACTCTGTCCTTGCGGTACTTTTTTTGAATACTCTTTTCTCTACACTCCTTTTTGCACCTTTCATTTTACTTTCGCATGTGGGTGTAATTGATTCGGGGCAACTTTATGTTCCTGCAATAGGTGTGGACACACACCTGTTGTTGCTGCTTAAAGCGGTGATTGTGCTCTCGTCATGGCTTTGTGGATACATAGGAATCAAGCATCTACCCATTACGATAGTATCACCTATACAGTCAACCCGCCCGGTGCTGGTGCTGCTTGGTGCGTTGTTCCTGTTTGGCGAGTCATTGAATGTGTACCAATGGGTTGGAGTTCTTATAGCGATTGTTTCGGTGTTTTTGCTGAGTCGTAGCGGCAAGCTTGAGGGCATTGATTTCATGCGTAACAGATGGGTGGCCTTTATCGCTTTGGCGGCGATTTTTGGTGCAGTAAGTGCTCTCTACGACAAATATCTTATGCGCTCTATTGAGCCAATTGTGGTGCAGTCATGGTTTAATATATATCAATGCGTTCTCATGGGTTTGATAATCCTGGTGATGAATGTTTTGAATCCGGCACAAAGGCAGCGGAAATTTATTTGGAGATGGTCAATACCCTTGATTTCGCTTTTTCTTGGTATGGCCGATTTCTGTTACTTTACATCCTTGGCGCAGGAGGGTGCTCTCATTGCGGTTGTCTCCATGATAAGGCGTGGTAGTGTGGTGGTTTCATTTATCTTTGGAGCAGTGCTGCTAAATGAAAAGAATCTTAAACGCAAGGCTTTTGATGTTTTATTGATACTTGTTGGATTATTTTTTCTATATTTGGGGTCGAAATGAGGAAGTTTCTGTTTGTTATAATATTCTTGTTGGGCAGTGCGGCGTTAAAGCTTTCTGCTCAGGACATGCGTTCAATATTCTTGAATGCCCCCGATGATATATTCCCTTTGTTGACAAAGAACTGTCGTGCTGATTTGGTGGATTTTATCGATGCAGGAATGAAAGCAAATGTGGTGAATGATTTTGATGGAACAAGTGTTCTCGAAAGTATCGATGATGACTATATGCTACTTGCGACTACAGCGTCATCGACAATGCAGCTTAAACTATTGCCCTTCAAAAATGATACTATCATTTGCATGGTAAAGAGTGTCAAAGCCGAGGCTGTTGACAGTCGTATTTTCTTCTATGATTTGAATTGGACTTTGCTCGACGGCTCCGGAATGTTCATACAACCTGAGATAGAAGACTTCTTCAAACCGGATGTTGCAACCGAAAAGATTGCTGACATCTGTGACATGTATCTGGTATCGCTAATGCTTGATAGAGATGACAATTCGCTCGTTGCGGAGTACACCATGCCGGCATATATGAGCGCAGAAGATGCAGAAAAGGTTACTCCTGTGCTGCGTAAATTGGTATATAACTGGGACGGAGAGTCTTTTGTTATTGAGTGATTGTCGTTGAGTCTGTAAACATCTCCGATATTTCTCCTTTGTTGTGTTTTTTGAATAGTGAACGGCTGTCATTGATAAAAAGTTTCCGTTTCTGTTCAGCATGGTTCCAATCCGGAATCTTTGTTGTTGCAGCCGGGTATATTGTGAAATTGCGCTTTCCGCTGTCGTCTTTCGGTGCTATCCATGTAAGCAGGTATCTGACATCCATTGGGCGTGTATAGTTTAAAATCTTGCGCAGTTTCATAGCAACCATAATACCTCCGTCTGTTCCGCGTATCGACATGTTTGATACAAGATTGCCGGTAGAATATACTACCAGGTGCCTGTCGGGCGTGGTTGCCGATTCCCGTATTTCGATTGGTTGGATAACATGTGGGTGATTGCCTATTATGTGGTTCACACCCATCTCAATGAGCCAATTACTCATCTCCTTTACTTTTGCCGGTGGCAAACTTACATATTCATCGCCCCAATGCATGCAGGCAATTATTGCATCTGGGCATTTCGCTTTTGCAGCTTGAATATCACGGGCGATTATCTCCTTGTCTATCAAGTTTACCACCATTGGTGCAGGAACCTCTCTGCCGTTGGTACCATAAGTGTAATTGAGGATAGCGACACGCACACCTTTCTTTTCTATTAAAAGTGGATATCTCTCTTCTCGCTCCTTTGCATTGCGATACACGCCACAATGTGCAAACTGCAAGGAGTCTAACATGTCAAGAGTGTGCAGTGCTCCTCGCTTGCCCTTGTCCAAGCAGTGGTTGTTGGCAAAGAGCAGTACATTGAACCCGGCATTCTTCACGGCATAAAGAAAACTGTCCGGGGCGCAGAATGACGGGTAACCGCTATATCTGCTTTCCCCTATGGTGGTCTCAAGATTCGCTACAGATATGTCTGCCGCCTTTACGAGTGGTGAAATATGACGGTAACAATATGAGAAACTATATTTGTCATCCTTTCCTTTGGCCATGTTGAGTTGCGTCTCGTGCTGCATGATGTCACCGGCAAAGAGCAGATCAACCTGTTGTACAGGCGTTGCAAAAATCTGCGCATATGCCAATTGTGGCATTGCGCAGAGTATTAAAAGTGTAAGAATGGTTCTGATAGCCCGCATTATTTATATATTTCGCGTTTTCCTGCCAGCAGGGTGTTCTTCATGAGCGAAACAATGGTCATGGGGCCTACACCGCCTGGAACCGGAGTTATGAATGAGCATTTTGGTGCGACATTGTCAAAATCCACATCTCCACATAGACGGAATCCGCTTTTGCGTGTGGAATCGGGTACGCGCGTTGTGCCTACATCTATGACCACTGCGCCTTCCTTTACCATTTCGGCCTTGAGGAAGTGGGGCTGCCCTAATGCTGCGATGATGATGTCGGCCTGTCGGCACTCATCGGCGATATTCTGTGTGTGGCTGTGGCATACGGTAACAGTGGCATCTCCGGGCAAACTCTTCTGCATCATAAGATTCGCCATTGGCTTGCCCACAATGTTGCTGCGCCCTAAAACCACGCACTTCTTTCCTTTTGTGTCAATGTTGTATCTACGCAATAGTTCCATTATGCCATTGGGTGTCGCAGAAAGGAAACAGGGGAGTCCGATAGAGAGGCGGCCTACATTTACCGGATGGAATCCGTCAACATCCTTGCGGTAGTCTATTGCTTCTGTTACTTTTTGTTCATCAATATGCTTTGGCAAAGGTAACTGTACAATAAAACCATCGATGTCAGTATCATTGTTCAGTTCCTCAACCTTTGTGAGTAGTTCTTCTTCGGTGATGTCTGCCTCATAGCGTATGAGTGTTGACTTGAAACCACACTCCTCGCATGCTTTAACTTTATTGGCAACATAAGTCTCGCTGCCTCCGTCATGTCCTACGAGAATTGCTGCAAGGTGTGGACGCTTGCCGCCTTTTGCCATGATCTCATTCACCTCGGTTGCTATCTCTCTCTTTATTTGTGCTGCTACAGCCTTGCCGTCAATCAGTTGCATGGTATTTATGGTGTTTTACAGCATTGCTATGGAACTTTGCTGTCTGTTAAATTTATCAGAACTTGAACTTTGACATAAGACCACCCATTTTGCCACCGGCAACTCCCTTCATGGTCTTGCGTATCTGGTCGAACTGCTTCATCAATTTATTTACCTCTTGCATTGTGTTGCCGCTACCGCGTGCAATGCGCTCCTTGCGTGAGGTGTTGATGATGTCTGGGTTGGCACGCTCTTTGGGTGTCATTGACTGTATAATGGCTTCCACATTCTTGAAAGCATTGTCATCTATGTCAAGGTTCTTTATTGCTTTGCCCACACCGGGAATCATTGCCATCAAATCCTTTATGTTGCCCATCTTCTTGATTTGTTGAATCTGGGCAAGAAAGTCGTTGAAATCAAATTGATTGCGTGCAAGTTTGCGCTGCAGTTTCTTTGCTTCTTCCTCGTCGAACTGCTCCTGTGCGCGCTCAACAAGTGACACGACATCACCCATGCCCAAGATGCGGTCGGCCATACGGTTGGGGTGGAACTGGTCGATTGCCTCCATCTTTTCACCGGTACCGATGAACTTGATTGGCTTTGTGACAACAGTGCGGATAGACAAAGCTGCACCGCCGCGTGTGTCACCGTCGAGCTTAGTTAGGATGACACCTGTGAAATCAAGACGGTCGTTGAACTCCTTGGCGGTATTAACGGCATCCTGACCGGTCATTGAGTCAACAACGAACAGAGTCTCGTTTGGCTTGACAGCTTCTTTGATGGCTGCAATTTCGTTCATCATCGCCTCGTCAACAGCCAAGCGACCGGCTGTATCGATGATTACAAGGTTGTAGCTCTTGGCTTTAGCCTCTTTAATCGCATTAAGTGCAATCTGTACCGGGTCTTTACTTTCAGGCTCGCTATAAACGGGTACACCGATAGCTTCGCCAAGTACCTTCAATTGGTCAATAGCTGCAGGTCTGTAAACATCACAGGCAACCAATAATGGACTGCGATTCTTCTTTTTCTTTAAGTAATTTGCCAGTTTTGAAGAGAATGTCGTCTTACCACTACCTTGGAGACCTGACATGAGAATCACAGCTGGGTGTCCTTCATAGTTGACTTCGGCAGCTTCTCCTCCCATCAACGCTGTGAGTTCGTCATGAACAATCTTTACCATCAATTGGCTAGGGTGGAGTGATGTGAGCACATTCTGTCCGATAGCCTTGTTCTTTACTGTATCGGTGAATGTTTTTGCCACTTTGTAGTTGACATCGGCATCAAGCAGTGCCTTGCGCACATCCTTTAGTGTCTCGGCTACATTGACTTCGGTTATTCGTCCTTCTCCTTTGAGTATTTTCAATGAGCGTTCAAGGCGCTCGCTAAGGTTTTCAAACATCTTTTGTATATTTTGTTTTGTTACTAATTCTTTCTTATGCTTATTACATTGCCGGTAGTTGTGTCAAACAGAACCTTTGTGTTATTGTTCTTGTTGAACAGAGCCTTGGACAACACCTCGGTCGTTCCAAGTTGTGCAATTGCAATCTCTTTCTTGACAAATGTTTTGGAACGGGTATATATCTCCATTCTGGCGCGACCAGGAATGTTATAGCACACTCCTTCTTTTTTGATGCTCTTCTTTTTTGCATCTGCGTCGTCATTTGCTGACGACTGGACTGTTCTTAAATTGTCAAGGTCATAATAAACCGGTTCGCCAGCCAGGTTCTCTCTGTCAAGTACTCCAAGTTTGCGTGAGAAGCGGAACAACACAGCCTTGGTCGTATCGCAATTGCTGCTTGGAGTGAATTCATAGCTGTAACTGAAGTAAAGTGTGTCTGTACGCCCTGTGAACATTTCGGTCAGTGCGCGTTCCTGTTTGTCAAGTTCCTGCAACATCAAAGATATTGCAACGCCATCGCTCGGCATATTCTCTGATAAACCTCTGGTTATCGCAAGTTTGCTTTCTCGTATCGTGTATATCTCTTTTGCAGTCAGTTCGGCCATTTTTGCTGTTGATGTGGCAGTGAGCATCTCCTCGGTCATGTATTGCGATGCGTCAACATGACTGTTTGTACTTTGTCTTGCTACCTTTTCCCGTATGACAGTCTTTTCGGGTGCAGTCGTGTTGATGGCCTCTATGATACCCTTGTCGTTGAGTCTTATGTTGCTTGCCGTGCTGCCGTTGAGCTTTACTGTGTAAACCTTTTCCTTACATGGAATACCCTCGCTGCAACTCTCGATTCCGGTAATTTCCCAATGGTTCCCCGATTCGGTTATTACATCCTTGATGTGTAGGAATCTTTCGGCATAACTATAGAACTCACCAGGTGTTTGTGTTACACAACTGGCCTCTACAGTTATGTTTATCTTTGTGTCTGGCAGGTAATATGTCACACCTTCGTTTATCCCGGACACGAATGCGTTCACATCTGTTTGCGCAATGCATGGCGTAGCCAATATGAATATGATTGCTTTGATTAACTGTTTCATCTTGCTGCGTTTTTTGTTCTGTAAAATCGCAAAAGCACAAAAATGCTAATATGTTGCGAAGATAGTAATTTGTTTTCAATTTATAACGAAAAAATCATTTAATAGGTATTTATTATTTATAATATATCAATAATTGGGCTGTTTTTGCGATTTTTTCGGAACTTTGTTCTATATTTGTAGAAATATAATTATCAGTTTCAAGAGATGTCAGTAATTAGGATACACGACAAGGAATTTGTGAAGACAATTCCCGCAGAAGAGATTGCTGCTCAAGTAAAGCGCGTTGCAGATAATATAAACAGAGATTATGCCGGTAAGCGCCCCCTGCTTTTGGGCGTATTGAATGGTTGCTTCATGTTTATGTCGGATTTGATGAAGAACCTAGAACTTGAATGTGAGGTCTCTTTTGTAAAGCTTTCGTCATATCAGGGCTCCGAGACAACGGGCACTGTGACAGAGGTTATAGGACTCTCCGAATCAATAGAGGGGCGTGATGTGATAATTGTTGAAGATATTGTGGATACAGGTCTTACAATGCACAAGATGCTTGAGGTGTTGGCTGAGAGCAATCCTGCTTCTCTTGCGATAGCCTCTCTCTTTTTGAAGCCGGCGCGTTTGCGTGTCTCTGTGGATGTGAAGTATTCGGCTTTTGAAATTCCCGATAGGTTTATTGTTGGCTATGGACTTGACTATGATGGCCTTGGTCGCAACCTGCCCGATGTGTACGATGTTAAAGAATAAAAGTTATTGTAAGATGCTTAATATAGTTATTTTTGGTGCCCCCGGTAGCGGTAAGGGTACACAGAGCGAAAAAATTGTAGAGAAGTATGGCCTGAACCATATTTCAACCGGTGAGGTTTTGCGTGGTGAGATTGCTGCCGGCACTGAATTGGGCGCAACAGCGCAGAGATTGATTGATAAGGGGCAACTTATTCCTGATGAGTTGATGATAAGTATTCTTGCTTCAAAACTTGATTCGCTTGCAAGTGGTAACGGAGTTATCTTTGATGGTTTCCCCAGGACAATAGCGCAGGCCGAGGCCTTGAAGGCGATGCTTAATGAGCGTGGACAGGATGTTGTTGCGATGATTGAGCTTGATGTTCCCGAAGATGAGCTGATGTCGCGTCTTTTGCTTCGCGGACAACTTTCGGGTAGAGCCGATGATAATGAGGAGACAATAAAGAAACGCCTTATTGTCTATAACGAACAGACATCGCCTTTGAAGGAGTGGTACAAAAACGACGGCAAGCACTGTTATATAAACGGTTCCGGCGAACTTGATCGTATTTTTGCAGATATTGTAACTGCGATTGAATTAAAGAAAAATAAATAATAAAGGTCTCAGAGGTGTCTCTCCTATAATAAGCAAGTTGCCGCCGAGTGTGGCAACTTTTGCTGTTGATTTTGAGATATTATAAAACTGATGGATTTTCCCTCTGTTTGGGGTAAAGTCTGTAGTGCAGAGAAATGTTGTTATGGCAGAATCAAATTTTATCGATTATGTAAAGATTGTGTGCCGTTCTGGTCGTGGAGGCCGTGGAATGGCTCACTTGCATCGTGCTAAATATATACCCAATGGCGGCCCTGATGGTGGCGACGGCGGCAAGGGGGGTGATATTATCCTCCGTGGAAACCGGAACTACTGGACATTGCTTCACTTGAAATATCAGCGCCATATCTTTGCCGGCAATGGTCAGAATGGCGGTATCAACAAGAGTACAGGCGCTGATGGCGAGAGTAAAATTGTTGATGTGCCTTGTGGAACAGTGGCATACAATGCCGAGACTGGAGAATTTCTTTGTGATGTGATGGAGGACGGTCAGCTGGTTACCCTGCTCAAGGGTGGTCGCGGTGGTTTGGGTAATGTCCATTTTGCAACCCCGACACGCCAAGCACCGCGTTTCGCACAGCCGGGTGAACCAATGCAGGAGATGACTGTGACACTTGAGCTCAAGTTGCTTGCCGATGTTGGCCTTGTGGGCTTCCCGAATGCAGGAAAGTCAACATTGCTCTCTTCTGTTTCAGCGGCAAAGCCCAAGATTGCCAATTATCCTTTTACTACGCTTGAACCGAATTTGGGAATTGTCTCATATCGCGACGGCAAGTCGTTCGTGATGGCCGACATCCCGGGTATCATAGAGGGGGCGAGTCAAGGCAGGGGGCTTGGATTGCGATTCTTGCGCCACATTGAGCGCAACTCTTTGCTCCTGTTTATGGTGCCGGCTGATGCCGATGATATAAAGAAGGAGTATGAGGTGTTGCTGAATGAACTTGCAACCTTCAATCCGGAGATGCTTGACAAGCAGCGTGTGCTCGCAATTACAAAATGTGACCTCATTGACGAGGAACTCAAGGAGATGCTTTCGGAGAATCTTCCCGAGGATGTTCCTTGTGTGTTTATATCTGCGCCTACCGGTGAAGGAATTCAAGAGTTGAAGGATATTCTTTGGGCGGCGCTCAATAGTGAGGAGAATCGTCTCGCGGCTGTAAAGCGTGAAGAACTTGTGCACCGAAACTACGACAGGAAGATGCTTGCTGCCGATTTTGCAGACTGGGAAGCAGACTTTGAGGATGAAGTTGAGACTGACGATGATGACTTTGACTATGAGGAGTTTGATTTCGATGAGGAGTAAATTTCTATAATGCATAAACATAAATCTAAAACAAGATAACTTATGGCTACAAAAAAACATTCTTGGAATTATGGTAATGTCGGTGGCACCACTCGTGTAAGGATCAAGACCGGTGCAGATATTGCTCATCTTGGAGAGTTGGATCTTAAGAAATGGACAGTACTCTCATGTCCGACAGTAGGTTTGGATATTGATGAGGTTAGCTTGAAGTATATTGATGCCGACTGTGATGGCCGCATCCGCGTTGATGATGTTATTTCAACATCGCAATGGTTGACTTCTGTGGTTAATGATGCTGATATGTTGGTCAAAGGTGATGACCACATTGATATTCAGGCTTTCAATCAGGAGACCCCCGATGGTAAGAAACTTTATAACTCTGCAAGACAGATAATTGTGAATCTCGGTAAGGAGGGAACAATAATATCTCTGGCCGATACAAAGGATATTGCTGCCATCTTTGCAAAAACCCGTTTCAATGGCGACGGTGTGATTTCCGAGAATACACCTGAAAATGCAGAGGAAAAGGCTGTCGTGTCTGCAATGCTCAACGCTTTGGGTGGTGTTGCAGATCGTAGCGGTGTGCAGGGTGTGAACGCTGAACTTATAGAGAAGTTCTATCAGCTCTTGGCTGATTATGTTGCATGGCATGAGTCTGCTGTTGAGGCTCCATATGGCGCTGATACAGACAAAGCTATTGAGATGTACAATGCTCTCGATGCCAAGGTGAAGGATTATTTTGTGCGCGCAAAGCTCGCATCTTTTTCACCGGAAAGTGCTGTGAAACTTGATGTGCAGGCGGGGCTTATAGAGTCTATCAGTGCAGAAAATTTGATAGACAAGACTGATGCCATTGCGGCATATCCTATCGCTCGTATTACCGGTAAAACAGATTTGGATGTGAATGCTGCGATTAACCCGGCATGGGCCGCAAAATTCAAAACCCTTATCTCAATAGTAAAGCCAAAGGAAAAAATACTTACAGAGGAAACTTGGGCTGCAATCGGTGCTTCTTTTGCCGCATACAATGCATGGAAGGCTGCAAAGAAGGGTTGTGAGGTTGAGGCGTTGGGGCTTGACGCAATAAAGCAGTTACTGGCGGATGACAAAAAGCAGGCTCTTCTTGATCTTGTTGCGCAGGATGCAGAACTCAAGGAGACCGCAGATGGTATAGATATGGTGCAGAAATTCATGTATCTGTACCGTGATTTCTACCGTTTGCTATGTAACTATGTCACATTCCAGGATTTTTATACCAAGGATAAGGGAGTGAAGGCGATTTTCCAGAGTGGACGCCTGATTATCGACCAGCGTGAATGTCGTATGTGTATGAATGTTGCTGACATGGCAAAACATAACACTATGGCTCCTGCGAGTGGAATGTATCTTGTGTATTGTGATTGTTCTACCAAGGCCAGTGCGGTAAAAAAGAGTATTGTTGCTGCGGTTACCGTTGGTGATGTGGGTGATCTTTTCGTGGGTAAAAATGCTATATATTTTGACAATGCCGGTTTGATGTGGGATGCTGTCATCACAAAAATTGTGGACAATCCTATCAGCGTAGGTCAGGCTTTCTGGTCGCCTTACCGTCGCATGGCGACCACTGTTGAGAATTTGATAAACAAACGCGCTGCAGAAAAAGATGCTGCAGTGATGAATGATGCCAATGCTAAAATAAATGCTGCACCTGATTCAAAACCTGCAGATAAAGAGGCTAAGCCTCCGTTTGATATCGCGAAATTTGCCGGTATATTTGCTGCCATTGGTATGGCGGTCGGTATGATTGGTACACTCCTTATGAGTGTGTTCAAGGGACTCTTTGCTCTTGAATGGTGGCAGTTGATTTTGACCTTTATCGGTATATTGCTGGTTATATCCGGTCCTGCAATGGTTATGGCCTGGATGAAATTGCGCCGTCGTAACATAGCTCCGCTGCTCAATGCCAATGGATGGGCTATCAATGCTTCGTCAAAGATTAGTATCCCATTCGGTGAGACATTGACCGATATTGTAAAATTCCCCAAAATGAAGGTTAAGGATCCTTTTGCAAAGAAAGGTCTTTCTGCATTTCAGAAATGGGTAATCTCGTTGCTGGTTGTTGCAGTTGTGGCAACAGGTTTGTGGCTCGGAAACCTGCTTTCTTGGATGGGTGTCTCGTCTCCGTTGTCTTGCTTTAAGAAAGATAAGGTGGAGACGGTGGCAGCGCAGTCGGAAACTGAAAAAGCACCTGATGCAGAAGATGCTGCGCCTGTTGCGGAAGGTGCTCCTGTAGTAGAGGAGCCTAAAGCAGATGCCGAGGCTGATGCTGAGGTGTGATTACCTTATTATAATATATACATCATGAGCGACGGTTCTGCCGTCGCTCATGATGTATATATGAGTGTGCTTGTGAGTTGCGCTTAGGCTTTGTTTTTTTATGTTTATTCTTCTATTTACTCTCCAATTTTAAACTTTAAGTTTTTTTAACAATAAAAATAGTGGTTTTAGCACTGCTTTTAGGGCGTTTTTTGCGCAAAATGGTCTTTTTGTGTGATGGCTTTTGCTAAAAAGCAGTCAAATGTTTTTTTATTTGAAATATAATTTTTACCTTTGCAGTCCAAAATGGACTATCGTGTTTTGATGTGTCCGCTTGAGCAGAAATATTTAAAAACAATATAATAATAATTAAAAATTTAACAAAATGCCTACAATTCAGCAATTAGTAAGAAAAGGCAGAGAGGTTATTGTAGAGAAGAGCAAGTCACCTGCAC
>JAFNWA010000019.1 GCA_017383665.1 Bacteroidaceae bacterium
ATTCAAGATACAGGTTATGACATCGAGCAGCAAAATAAAGAGCAATGATAAACGACATAAGGGGTTGAAGACCGATTTTTATGTTGAAAATGGGGTTTACAAATATACATACGGCAACAGCGAGGATTACGATGAGATTCTGAAACTCAAGAGGAGTATTGCAGACAAGTTCAAGGATGCATTTATAATAGCATTCCTCAATGGAAAGAAGATAAACACTCGCGAAGCTATTGAAATGTTCAAAAAACAGAAAAAATGAGTAGAATAGGAAAATTTTCCCGAGAGTTATGGGTGGGTATATTGGGTATCATCGCTATATGCATCGTATATTTTCTCATCAACTTCTTCAAGGGAATTGATGTGTTCGATGACACAGACAAGTACAAGGTTGAGTTTACCGACATTGGCGAAATAACCAATTCGGCACCGGTATATATAAACGGTTGCAAAGTTGGAAATGTAAGTGACATCGAATACAACTTCAACGAGGGCAGAGCCATTTATGTGACCATTAGCCTGAGCAAAGGAATAAGACTACCCGAGGGCAGTTATGCCGAGATTCACAACAAGCTCATGGGTGGCAGCACCATTAAGCTCACTTTGGGTAACGGAAAAGGAACTATTGAGCCCGGAGCTACTATCAAAGGTCAAATGGAGGTGGGTGCGCTTGATGGAGTGATGGCAATCATGCCACAGGTGGAGGCCATAGTCCCGAAGGTGGATTCTGTTCTCACATCGCTGAACAATATCCTGTCCAACCCTGCCATAAACAACACGCTGGGAAACATTGAGTCCTTGACAGCACAACTGAACACCACATCGGCACAAATCAATGAGCTGATTGCGAATAATATTCCTGTCGCAACTGACAAGCTCATTAAACTGGAGGATGATTTGCTGAAGGTATCGGCACAGTTATGCGAGATAGATTTGCAGAAGATGGTGGGAAGCATTGAGGCGTCGCTGAACAACATACAACAGATAACGACGGCACTCAACGAGGGAGAGGGCACTGCCGGAATGTTACTGAAGGACACGACGCTATACAACAGGTTGAACGATGTATGCACAACGGCAATCTCACTGCTTGAGGACCTGAAAGCAAATCCAAAGCGTTATGTACACTTCTCGGTTTTCGGGAAAAAGGAGAAAAAATAATGCGGAAGGTATCCGGAACAGAAGGAGAGATTAGCGCGCTAATCTCTCCTTCTGTGTATCATCGTGCAAACTCCACTGTATGAAGCAATGCACCGTAGCGGTTGTAAACTTTCAGAATATATTGCCCTGCAGCAAAGCCATTTACATTAAAACAGGGAGTAAACTTGCCGAAATGGAGCACTCTGCCATAGAGGTCGCACACCTCTATGCGCTGCCCCCATGAGAGCGGCTCGGGCAAACGGACGACATCGTCATGTACCATTCTGCCACCAAGCGGAGCAGTCACAAATAGTGGTTCACTCTCTACGCCACAGGCATTGACTGCTGTGACTGCCATTGCTATATTCTTGTTGGTGCGGCACCGGTAACGGTAACAGGTATCATTCAATGATGTTGCTACAAGATTCAAACTGTTTTCAACATCAACACTGTCACCAGGAACGGCATAGAGATTGTAACGCACAGGCGGATAGCCATCAGGTGCCGGCACACTACTCCACTGCAAGGTAACGCCCTCCATGTCGCGCACACAGCCAACAGATGAAGGTGTTGCCGGAGCCGGAGATACCCACTCCATCGGTGGCACAAGAGCCGGAGTATCAAAAACCTTTGTATAAATATCGCGTGCACCACTTATATTGCCAACAAGATGGGCTGTACGGAACATCATAACGCCATCGGCCGCCGCACTGCGAGAGGTGCGCATCTGCCGTTCTATTTCAATGGAAGGCCAACCGCCGTGTTGCGGAGAAAGACGATAGATTCCAATGCCGGGAACAATGTGACGACCATTGTTGTTCTCACACCAGTCGCGGACAAACGGATAGAAGTTATTGCCGTCGAAGTAGAGCATTGGAAAAACGATATCCATTATTCCATCGCGTAACCAGCCCTGAGCATCCTGAAAAACTGTGTTATAGGCATCCCAACCAAGCGAACTGTAGCGTGTGAGGTTGTCATGCTTGCCAAGCGGAGCACAGCTGACGCGCACCCAAGGCTTAAGCTCCTTGACTGCCAAATAGACCGACGAGACGATTGCGGTAATGTTTGAACGACGCCACGATGCAAGTGATTCTCCATTGCCATGCTTGCGGTAAAGCGAGCCGTCCGGGTAGCCGTCAACGCTATCGGGATAGCGGACATAATCGAGATGTATGCCGTCAACATCATAATTCTGCACTATCTCCTTTACAAGTGATGTTATGTACACGGCTGTAGCAGGATTACCGGGCTCCATGTACCATGAACCTTTATAACGCGTACAGAGACTGTTCTTTTTATTCGGCAAGGCATTCCTGCCCAAGCGACGCACATGTTCGACCTTACCGAGCGGCAGTGTGACAAGCCATGCATGCAGCTGCATTCCGCGTCGATGGCACTCCGCTATGGCAAAGGACAACGGGTCGTAGCCGGGGTCTTTGCCCGATACGCCTGTGAGCACATGCGAAAAGGGTTCTATGGCCGACGGATATATGACATCGCCTCGAACCCGCACCTGGAGAAGTACTGTATTTATATGCATTGCCTGCAGGGAGTCGAGCAGAACCTCCATTTCTCTCTTCTGTCTTTCCACATCGCATGGGTTCTTCACCTTGGTGCGAGGCCAGTCGAGGTTCTCAATGGTGGTAATCCAAACGGCTCGATATTCATATTTGGGAGGTTGCTTATCCTGTGGACGATAATTGCCTACACAGTAGAGGGGGGCACTGCATGGCACAGGAGTCTGTGCTGACGCAAAAAGCGACAACGACAACAATAGCACCATTAAACGCAGTATTCTGTTCATATTTGTGAATAAATTATCACAAAAGTACTCTTTTTTATGCCAAACTGTGAAGAAGTTCCCAATTATTTTGTAATTTTGTATGATTTGACGCTCGCTGACAAACAAAACCAATGGTGAGAAGCGTTGCAGATATATGACATTAAATAACAATAATATAAATTAAACAATTGCCTTATGACAAAGACAAAGAAATTTATCACTTGTGACGGAAACCAGGCGGCAGCACATATTGCCTACATGTTTTCCGAGGTAGCAGCCATCTACCCAATCACACCATCATCAACAATGGCTGAATATGTTGATGAGTGGGCGGCACAAGGCCGCAAGAACCTTTTCGGTGAGACAGTAATGGTACAGGAGATGCAGTCCGAGGGAGGTGCAGTAGGTGCACTCCACGGTTCATTGCAGGCCGGTGCATTGACAAATACATTTACTGCTTCGCAGGGTTTGTTGCTCATGATTCCAAACATGTACAAGATTGCCGGTGAGAAGTTGCCTACTGTATTCCATGTATCGGCACGCTCACTTGCCGGTAACTCACTCAGTATCTTCGGTGACCACATGGATGTCATGGCTTGCCGCCAGACAGGTTTCGCAATGCTTTGCGAAGGATCGGTACAGGAGGTTATGGACCTTGCACCTGTAGCACAC
>JAFNWA010000221.1 GCA_017383665.1 Bacteroidaceae bacterium
GATGTCTGATAGTGTAGGCATTGTCAATGACGCGTGGGTCGGCAGTCATGAAGCCATCTACATCGGTCCATATCTCAAGACAATCTGCATTCAGCGTTGCGGCGATAATGGCTGCCGTGTAGTCGCTGCCACCGCGTCCGAGGTTGGTGATTTCCTCGCTCTCCTTGTCCTGGGCAATGAAGCCGGGCACGACAATGACTCTCTCGTTGCTGCCGTCGAAATGCTCATGTATGAGTTTGTCGGTTATTTCATCGGCAAGGATATACTTTTTGTGCTTTGTTTCGGTCCTGATGAATTTGCGGGCATTGAAACGCACAGCGCCATCAATAAGGGCGGTTACAATGCGACTCGAAATTCTTTCGCCATAACTCACGATAGTGGCCTCGGATTTTGGGGTCATGTTGTTGATGAGCGCAAGTCCCTGATAGATATTATTCAGTTCGTTCAAAAGCATGTTGACCTCCTCCAGCAACGCTGTGCGCTTGTTGTTGTCGGTGATTACAGCGTCAATCATCTCGTGGTGGCGTGCTGCAATCTCCTTGAACTCCTCGTTGAATGCCATGTCGCCGTCAACGGCCAGGTTTGCAGTATTTATCAGTTTGTCTGTGATGCCACCAAGTGCTGATACAACAACAATTACATGCTCCTTTGAGGCAGCCTCCTCAACTATTTTCTTAAGGCTCAATATACTGTTTACGGAACCAACAGATGTTCCGCCGAATTTCATTACTTTCATCGCTGTTTTACTATGCGCAGTCTATGGTTTTACTGCAATAAAGTGCAAATGTACTGTTTTTACGCAAAAACAGCAACATTTTTAGGGTGGACATGGACTTTAGCACCCGATTTTTATTTTTTGTATTGCCATGTGTGGTAAATGAATGTTGTTGGGTAACTATACGGCAAAAGAGTATCTTTTAATAAGATTCGCTTCACTCGCTTTGAAATAAATTAAAGCAAGCTTTATTTATCTCGCTCGTTTGCGTTATCTTTGCACTTTAATGATATAACAAATTATAATTATACAACAAATTGATTTATGGAGAAAACAGCAAAACACAGTTTTAAGGCATGGCTTTTTGCTACCCGCCCCTGGTCTTTTCCTGCGTCGGCAATGCCGGTACTGGTAACATTGGCATACTTAAATTGGGTAGGCTACAGGATTGATTGGGTTGCCGGTGTATGGGCGTTGCTGAATATCATTGTCTTTCACGCTGCAGGCAATACATGGAGCGATTATTTCGACTATAAAAAAGGCGTTGACCGCGAAGATGCAATTGGCGGCATGTCAATTGTAAGCGGTGAATTCAAAGCTTCGGAAATAAAAAGGCTTGCATGGATTCTGCTGTCTATTGCTGTGGCAGCAGGCGTAGGTCTTGCACTTTATGCAGGACTTCCGGTTCTCTATTTTGGACTTGCCGGATGCGTGCTTACACTGTTCTATCCCTGGTTGAAATATCATGCATTGGGAGATTTGGATATCTTCCTCACCTATTCGGTATTGCCCATTCTTGGAACATCGTTTGTTGCAACAGGCTATCTACACAAGGAGGTAATGTGGCTTATGTTGCCAATAGGCTTGATAACCGTCGGTATTCTTCATGTGAACAATTCGCGTGACATTGAGCAGGATAGCCGTGCAGGCATCAAGACATTCGCAATGCTCATTGGCAAGCGTGCTTCGGTCATGTTCTATGTTGCCGAGCTTGTACTGCCTTTCGTGGCTATTCTTGTTGCGGCTATCTGTGGTGCGATGCCTTGGTGGGCTTTGGCGGTTGTGGTGGCGTTGAAACCAGCGATCGACAATTGCCGTGCAATGCTAAAGCTACCCACCGAGGGTATGAAGGCTCTTGTAGGCATTGATGAAAAGACAGCACAGCTGCAGCTGATGTTCAGCCTTTTGCTCTCTGTCTCACTCTTTGTAACAGCGGCTTTATGATGCGTCGTGTAACTTTTACAATAATTCTTGCAGCGGTGTTGTGGACTGTAATGTTCTGTCCGTGGACTGCTCCGCATGTCAATTTCTGGTGGATGATGACAGGCTCGGCGTGTACCCTCTCGCTCTGCGCAACCATGTTTGCGCCGGGGTGGTGGAATAGGGTACACATTACCCCTGCCAATGTTCTTTGGGGTATAGTGATAGCCGTTGCACTATGGGGTGTATTCTGGATTGGCGACAAGCTCTCGCAGCTGATGTTCGATTTTGCACGCCCTCAGGTCGATACCATATATGGTATGAAGGATGGTGAGTCGCCGTGGCTGCTGACTGCACTGATGTTATTCCTCATTGGCCCTGCCGAGGAGATTTTTTGGCGCGGATATGTGCAGGAGAATCTATCAAAAAAGTGGAATGCAAACGCGGGCTTTGTTGTGACAACGCTTATTTATGCGCTTGTGCATGCCGGCTCGTGTAACTTCATGCTCACCATGGCGGCTCTTGTGGCCGGTGCAGCGTGGGGTGCTCTCTACCGTTTCTTCCCAAAGTATTTTGCAGCGATAATAATTTCGCACGCGCTGTGGGATGTGGCGGTGTTTATATGGTTCCCGATAATGTAAAGTTGTTTAAAAGGCACGATTTCGTCGTTACGCTTGCTTTGCGTTTCACTCGTTTGCACAAGCTCTGTCGAAATGACACAACTCAGAGGCCAAACATTTATAATTTAGTTTAAAAAATATGGCAAAGGAAAAATCGGTTTTTCTGTGTAATGACTGTGGCTACGAGTCGCCAAAGTGGGCTGGCAAGTGCCCTGCTTGTGGTGCGTGGAACAGTTTTGTTGAGAAGGTGGTGAGGAACACACCGGCGGTGCGTGCCTCGCTTGCGACAGGTGAGAAACCACAGGTGCGCCCGATGCTCATTGACGATGTGGCAACCGACGCGCTGCCGCGCATTGACATGCGAGACGGCGAGCTTAACCGTGTTCTTGGCGGTGGCCTTGTGCCGGGCTCGCTTGTGCTGTTGGGCGGTGAGCCGGGCATTGGAAAATCGACATTGGTGTTGCAGACAATCCTGGGAATGCCCGACCGCAAGGTGCTCTATGTATCGGGCGAGGAGAGTGTACAGCAGATAAAACTGCGTGCCGACCGCATCGCCCATGAGCGCGGCAACTGCCATATAGTGTGCGAGACATCGCTTGAGACAATCTTCGTGCACATAAAGAATGTGCAACCCGAGCTGCTGGTCATTGACTCAATACAGACCATGTGTAGTGAGGCGGTTGACTCTTCGCCCGGCAGTATGGCACAGGTGCGTGAGTGCACAGGTATGCTCCTGAAGTTTGCCAAAGAGAACAATGTGCCGGTAATACTCATAGGTCACATTACAAAGGATGGTGCTATTGCCGGTCCCAAGATTCTTGAGCACATAGTGGATGTGGTTATTCAGTTCGAGGGTGACCAGCACTATCTATACCGCGTTCTGCGTTCGATAAAGAACCGTTTCGGCAGCACGGCCGAGCTCGGAATCTATGAGATGCGCCGCGAGGGGCTCCGACAGGTTACAAATCCCTCGGAACTGCTGCTAAGTGAGCGCCACAAGGGAATGAGCGGCGTGGCGATAGCATCGGCAATCGAGGGCGTGAGCCCCTTCCTCATCGAGGCACAGGCGTTGGTGAGCACGGCAGCATACGGCACGCCACAGCGTTCGGCAACAGGCTTTGACGGCCGTCGCATGAATATGTTGCTCGCCGTGCTTGAAAAGCGCGTGGGCTTTAAACTGGCGCAGAAGGATGTCTATCTTAACATTGCCGGAGGCTTGCGAGTGAACGACCCTGCGATAGACCTTTCTGTCATAAGTGCTATTCTATCGAGCAATATGGATGTTGAGATTGAGCCTACAATATGTATGGCCGGTGAGGTGGGCTTGTCGGGCGAGATTCGCCCCATGAATCGCATTGAGCAGCGCATTGC
>JAFNWA010000222.1 GCA_017383665.1 Bacteroidaceae bacterium
ATGCTTGAATAGCATTTTAATCGCAAGAGTCTCTTTTTTTCTCTCAAAAACAGCAACTATTTACCACTGAACCGTTTTGAGATATTTTAACAAGTTTTTTTTGACAGCAACAGGATAATTGTATTATATTCGCACAGAAACAGACAAACATTTGTATGAGAACAAGACTGACTTTAATATCTCTCTTTTTTGTCATAATAGCAACAGCACAAAGCTATAACGAAGTTTGCCACAAGGGTATTGAACACATCAAGAACAACAGTTTCAAAGAGGCAACGCTATGTTTTGAAAAGGCGGCAATGCAGAGCAGCAACAACCGCGAAAAAGTATATGCACTTGCAAACCTTGCCTACTCGTATCATGCAATGGGAGATATTGTAAATGCTTTGGACAATTATGACAAAGCATTGGAAATAACTCCAAAAGAGATGACTCTGTTGCAACAGCGTGCAAACATATACCTGCAACTGGACAGCACAGAACTTGCTCTTAATGACTATAATACCATTCTACAACACGAGCCAAGCAACACGGGCGCATTACTGTGCAGGGCACATATATACACCAATACAGGTTCATTCGAGAAGGCATGGGATGACTACAAGGAACTGCAACGATGGTTGCCCGACAACCTTAGCGTTCAGCTTGGTATTGCCATGCTCTACCAAAAGGAGAAGCGTTATGATACAGGCTTGATGATAATGTCGAGCCTGATAGAGGAGAATCCCGACATTGCCGAGCTTTACATTGCACGCAGCAATCTTGAAAGGGAGCGCGGAAACAACGAACTAGCAGTAATGGACATTGAGAAGGCGATAGAGCTTGACCCAGACAATGCCAACAACTACCTTTTGCTCTCCATCATATATGAAAAGATGGGCAAGAAGGAGGCTGCCAACAAGAGCCGCGAAAAGGCTGCTTTGTTGGAAAGGGATAAAGGATTTTGACAATTGCACGGAGCCGGCACCTCACTTTTTGGAAAAATTTTAACAAGAAAAGGTTCTTTTTATAAATTTTGGTTGTAAATTTGGAGAAACATTGATAACAACCATTATGAAAGAGCAAACATCTACTCCGTACAACATAAAGGAGAAACAGGAAAAGAACGCCGCATACCGTTCACTCATACGCGCAGAACTGGCCGATGAACTGTATGAGAAAATTCTGAACATCATAATCATTGAAAAGCGCTACCGCAACAAAGATTTCTCGGCGAAGGAACTTGCCAAGGAATTGGGAACGAACACCCGTTATATCTCGGCGGTTATAAATTCGCGCTTCAACACAAACTTCTCATGCCTCATAAACGAATATCGCATCAAGGAGGCACAGCACAAACTCACGGACAAGAGATTCCAAGGAATGACAATTGAGGAGATTGGCACCCAGGTTGGTTTTGCCAACCGTCAGTCGTTCTATGCATCGTTCTACCGTGTCGTGGGCGAAACACCAAACAACTATCGCAAAAGGCATGCAATGATAAAGTAACCAGGAACAATGGAAGAGAATATTCTGAACGAGGTACGAGAAATAAAGAAAGCATTCCGTTTGTCAATGAACGGTGTGGTTTCAACACTGCAACGCCGACAAGGGCTCGACTACAAGATAAACTTCGGCGTTGAAATTCCACGACTGAAAAGCATTGCCGACAGATATGAGAAGAATGAGGAATTGGCAACTACCCTATGGCAGGACAACATCAGGGAGTGCAAGATGTTGGCAATATTCCTGATGCCCGAGGAGGGGTACAATACGGTTGCCGAGAAATGGATTGGAGAGACCAGATTCACCGAAATTGCCGACCAGCTCGCCATGCACATGCTTAGCAGGATGCCCAACGCTCTTGAAAAGGCCCTTCAATGGACAAGGTGCGATGAGGGGCTGTTCCGCTATTGTGGCTACATGACCATTTCGCACATGTTGCGCCGTGGCACGGAACTTGACAGGGAGCAGGAAGCCGCTCTTTTTGACAGTCTTACATGCCTGCCTGCAGAAAGGGAACACAGCGTGACTATAAAATGCGCCCACAATGCGGCAATATGTTACCTTGACCGCGTGCCGGATGCTGTTGCAAGACTGCAGAAGGCAATGGATGAAAAAGAGGTAAAGGAGACTGGATTGAAAGCGATACTCGAGACATTTGAAGAGTGCATTTAAATTCGTATGAATTGTTCGAAATTCCTATTGGGTTGTTTCATTCCGCATATTTGGCACTTTTTATAGAAATTTAAAACGATTTATACATTATAATAAAAAATAAGCGATAACTTTGTATGTTGAAACTGCTGAAACAGATAGCAACAGTTATTGCATAGCATCTGAACAGATGGAATATGGAAAACAACAGAATTGCTGAAATTGCCAACCAGATATTTGCGGAATATCTGAAGGAGAATAAATGCAGGCGTACACCGGAGCGTTTCGCCATACTCGATGCAATTTATTCTTTTAACGGCAGTTTTGAGATCAAGGAGTTGATGACGCATCTCGAGGAACAGAAGAAATTCCGTGTGAGCCGTGCGACCATATACAACACCATAACGATGCTCATACAGGCGAACCTTGTTGCACACCACCAGTTCGGTACAATCTCAAAATATGAGAAATGCTATGGTACTGCAAAAGCATACACCATTTGTACCAAATGTGGCAAGGTGACAGAGGTGAGCAATATTAACATAACAGACAATATAACAAAAAATATAAAAAAATTTCATTTAACTCATTACTCGCTGCACCTTCACGGACTCTGCAACAAGTGCCACCAGGCAATGAAGAGGCGTAAGGCAAAGCTGATAAAAAGTAAATTACAATGAAACAGAACATTGATGTATTATTAGGCCTCCAATGGGGCGACGAGGGTAAAGGTAAAGTCGTAGATGTGCTGACCCCAAACTATGATGTGGTTGCGCGTTTCCAGGGCGGTCCCAACGCCGGACACACATTGGAGTTCGATGGAAAGAAATTCGTTTTGCGTTCAATCCCATCGGGCATATTCCAAGGAGGAAAAGTAAATATCATAGGAAACGGTGTTGTGCTCGACCCCGCACTCTTTAAAGGTGAGGCAGAAAGCCTCATTGCCGCCGGTTATGACTTGACCAAGAACCTTTACATATCAAAGAAGGCACACCTCATCCTGCCTACACACCGCGTGCTGGACGCTGCTTATGAGGCTGCAAAGGGAGATGCGAAGGTGGGTACAACAGGTAAAGGTATTGGCCCCACATATACCGACAAGATTAGCCGTAACGGTTTGCGAGTAGGCGACATCCTTGAGAACTTTGAGCAGAAGTATGCCCAGGCAAAGGGACGCCATGAGCAGATTCTGAAGGACATGAACTACAGCTACGACATCGCGGAGATTGAGAAGGAGTGGCTTGCTGCAATTGAGTACCTCAAGCAGTTCCGTCTCATTGACAGCGAGCAGCTCATAAATGACCTGATGAACGAGGGTAAGTCTATTCTTTGCGAGGGTGCACAGGGAAGCATGCTCGACATTGATTTCGGCAGCTACCCATTCGTTACATCATCAAACACCGTATGTGCCGGTGCATGTACCGGTTTGGGAGTTGCCCCCAACAGAATTGGCAATGTATATGGTATCACAAAGGCATACTGCACACGCGTAGGTGCAGGTCCATTCCCAACAGAGCTCTTTGACGAGGTTGGCAAGGAGATGCGCGACAGAGGCCACGAGTATGGCGCAGTTACAGGACGCGAGCGCCGCTGTGGCTGGATTGACCTTGTAGCATTGAAGTACACCATAATGATTAACGGTGTAACACATCTCATCCTGATGAAGAGCGATGTACTTGACACATTCCCCACAATAAAGGCTTGCGTTGCATACAAGAAGAACGGCGAGACTTTGACACACCTGCCATATGACATTGAGGGTGTAGAACCTGTTTACACAGAGATTAAGGGTTGGATGAGCGACCTCACCAAGCTAAAGAGCGAGGAGGAGTTGCCACAAGCATTCAAGGACTATATCGCATTCTTGGAGAAGGAACTTGGCGTACCTGTAAAGTACCTGTCAATAGGCCCCGACCGCGACCAGACCATCACCCGTTCAATCTAAACAATTAGAAAGAGAGAATTTATGTTAATATCAACAATAACATTCCTACAACAACAGGCCACAAAAGGTGGAGGATATGACTACACATACCTGATGATATTCATTGGTATCGCCATATTGAGCTACCTGGTACAGGCTAACCTTAAAAGCAAGTTCGAGAGATTCTCTAAAATGCCAATAGCAATGACCGGCCACGATGTTGCCGTAAAGATGTTGCACGATGCAGGCATATATGATGTCAAGGTGACAAGCACACGCGGCACACTCACCGACCACTACAACCCGGTTACAAAGACTGTGAACCTGAGCGAGGGTGTATATAACTCGGCAAGCGTGGCAGCCGCAGCGGTTGCTGCACACGAGTGCGGACATGCAATCCAGCATGCAAAGGCATACGCACCACTCAAGATGCGCTCGGCACTTGTACCTGTTGTATCATTCTCATCAAACATCATGATGTGGGTTCTGCTCATAGGTATCCTCACTGTCGAGACAATGCCAGGACTTTTGCTCACCGGCATCATCCTGTTTGCCCTGACAACACTTTTCAGTTTTATCACCCTCCCTGTTGAGGTTGATGCAAGCCGCAGAGCCATCGTATGGTTGCAGTCGGCAGGCATCACAAATGCAAGCAACCACAAATATGCGTGCAGCGCGTTGCGTTCGGCAGCATACACATATGTAATTGCGGCATTGTCATCATTGGCAACACTGCTCTACTATGTAATGATATTCATGAACAGACGAGACTAATAGACAATGGCAGCAAAACCATCTATACCAAAGGGAACAAGGGACTTTTCGCCCCTTGAAATGTCACGAAGAAATTACATCTTCGACACCATACGCAAGGCATTCCACCTGTTCGGTTTCCAGCAGATTGAGACTCCTGCAATGGAGAACCTCTCGACTCTGATGGGAAAGTATGGAGAGGAGGGAGACAAACTGCTCTTCAAGATACAGAACTCGGGTGACTACTTCAAGGGATTGACAGACGAAGAGTTGTTGAGCCGCAACGCGGCAAAGCTTGCATCAAAGTTCTGCGAGAAGGGCTTGCGCTATGACCTCACAGTGCCTTTTGCACGCTATGTGGTAATGCACCGCGAGGAACTGTCGTTCCCGTTCAAGCGTTACCAGATACAGCCTGTTTGGCGTGCCGACCGACCACAGAAAGGCCGTTACCGCGAATTCTACCAGTGCGACGCCGACATCATCGGCAACAACTCGCTCATCAACGAGGTAGAACTCATACAGCTCATTGACTATGTGTTCGAGAAACTGAACATCCGCGTTGCAATAAAGCTCAACAACCGCAAGGTTCTTGCAGGTATTGCCGATGTGATTGGAGAGCCCGAAAAGATAATCGACATAACCGTTGCAATTGACAAGATTGACAAAATTGGTCTTGACGGCGTTATCGCCGAGCTCAAGAGCAAGGATATAAGCGACGAATCAATCGAGAAACTCTTGCCTATACTCAAGGCACAGGGCAACAACGAGGAGAAGATGCAGATTCTTGCCCAGACACTCAGTGGCAATGCCATTGGCGAGAAGGGTGTCGAGGAGTTGCAGTTCATCCTTGATACAATAAAGAGCATAGGCATAAAGAGCACTCTTGACATTGACCTCACCCTTGCACGCGGTCTCAACTACTACACAGGCGCAATCCTTGAAGTGAAGGCACTTGATGTTGCCATTGGCAGTATTACCGGTGGTGGACGATATGATAACCTCACAGGCGTGTTCGGCATGGACGGCATGTCGGGAGTTGGTATCTCTTTCGGTGCAGACCGCATCTACGATGTAATGAACCAACTCGACCTCTACCCCAAAGAGGCAATGCACACCACAAAGGTTATGTTTGTAAACTTTGGTGAGAAGGAGGCTATGCGCTCATTGCAAATCATCGGAGAATTGCGCAAAGCAGGCATATCTGCCGAGCTGTTCCCAAGCAGCGACAAGATGAAGAAACAGATGGGATATGCCAACAATAAGGCCATACCGTTTGTTGCCATCATTGGCGAACAGGAACTTACCGACGGCACTGTTGCGCTGAAGAATATGACAACCGGCGAACAGCAAAGCGTAAAGACCGAAGAGTTGAAGAATATTCTTGCATAAATAAATCTATCCAATATGTATCATCGGAGCCTTGACTTTCAAGGCTCCGATGATGCTTATTAGCAACACTAATGTGTCAAAATATCCCCGATTATTCCTAAAATAAATAAAATTTATTTTGTTCTCTTTTTTGTTTGCACTACCTTTGCATATAGTATGCCTGCGTGATAACACTCCACAGACAGAAAGTTGAAAATCTACAAATTTAAATAATTAAAACTATGGATGTTATTAAGAATTTGATTGAGCGCGCTCAACAGAACAAGCAGCGCATCGTTCTCCCCGAGGGTACAGAGGAGCGTACATTGAAAGCAGCCGACAAAGCAGTTGCCGATGGTATTGCAGAAATCATCCTCCTTGGCAACAAGGAAGAGATTCTCTCTTTGGCACAGCAGCACGGCCTTGCAAACATTGAGAAGGCGACCATCATTGACCCCTGCAACAACCCCGACGCAGAAAAGTATGCGACACTGCTTTTTGAATTGCGTAAGGCAAAAGGCATGACAATGGAGGATGCACAGAAGCTCGTTTGCAACCCATTGTATCTTGGCTGCCTCATCATCAAGAACGGCGATG
>JAFNWA010000223.1 GCA_017383665.1 Bacteroidaceae bacterium
ACTTTACGGAAACTTTTTCACCATCGAAAGGCTTGAATATAGTCTTAACCGACAGACAAGGTTATGTAAACCATAAAAATAATTAAAAAACGCAAAAGCATAGGCTCTTGCGTTTTTTTTGTGTATTTTAGCAAATAAAAACACTTATTATGCCAAAAAGATTTACAACATATCTTATTGCCTCATTGCTTTGCATTGCCGTGGTGGCACAAAGCAAGATTGACAGCATTGCTTACAGAGCCATACAGGTGGGACGCGTGATGCAACAAGAGCGTGTATTCCTGCATTTTGACAACACGGCCTACTATCTGGGCGAAACAATGTGGTTCAAGGCATATACCTCTTTTGGAACAAATGACAGACCGAGCACTTTGAGCAAAGTATTATATGTGGAGCTTGTTGCGCCCGAGGGTTATATTGTGGAAACAAAGAAATACAAGCTCGACGACGATGGTACTTGCCACGGTGAGTTCGAGTTGAACCCTTTATTGCTGTCGGGTTACTACGAGGTGCGTGCATACACACGATATATGCTGAATTGGGGCAAAGATGCGGTGTTCACACGTGTGTTCCCGGTGTTCGACAAGGTAAATGCCGACAATTGGGATTTCAAGAATATGCTCGACCGCCGCAGGGGCTACAACGAGCGTGGCGAATGGAAAAGTGCGGAGCTGCCCGATGCGACATTGGATTTTTTCCCCGAGGGTGGACACTTGGTAAACGGATTGAAGAGCAAGGTTGCATTTGAACTGCGCGGCGAGGACGGACTCTTTGGCGAGGAGAAGATTACAATTTTCGAGAACGATGTGAATTTGCTTGAGTGTGCACCGGTGCACGAGGGAAAAGGTATTTTTGAGATTACCCCAAAGGCAAATGCCCGATACCGTGCCGAGGTGACAATGACCGACGAGGCCGGCAAGAGAAAGAAGCATAAGTTCCCGCTTCCCGAGGTGAGCGAGGAGGGCGTGGTGTTGAGTGTTACCGAGAGTGGCGACAGCATCACCATCACAGCCACAAACAACCTAACCGAGGAGTGCGAACTGGGTTTGTCAATACTCTACCGCGGAGCGATGGGCTACTTCAAGAAGTTCGGCGCGGAGAACAAGAGAATGAGCTACACAATTGCCAAGAAGGAACTGCCCGAGGGTGTAAACCGCGCGGTGCTGTTTGCCAACGAGCACACACCGCTTGCCGAGCGACAGTTCTTCATAGCCCACGACACAATGACGGCCAGCGACCGCGAAACGGTGAAACTGCATGTCACTGCCAACGGTTACCACACACATAACCTGTCGCCAAAACCGGGCGAAAAGATTACATTGAAGGTTACACGCGAGGACGGGAAGCCCATTCCACCTGCAGCGAGCCTTTCACTCTCGGCAAGTGATGCTATGGGCAGGCAGGTAACATCGTACAGCCACAACATGTACAGTTACCTGCTGCTGGGATCGGAACTGAAAGGTTACATTCCCAATGCTGCACAATACTTTGCCCCGGAGAACAGCAACCGCAAGGAGCAGCTCGACCTGCTGATGCTCACCCACGGCTGGACATCATATAACTGGCACATGCTCACACGCGACAGGATTGAGGATATGCAGCCCATTGAGCGAGGCATTTCGCTAAAGGGCAAGTTCTACCAGAAACGCCTGAGCACCGAGATTGGCAGCTATGGAAGTGCAAAGCTCACACCACAGACATATAACCTCACACGCGTGGACATTGAGGGAGACAGCGGAAGGATTGAGACAACGACATTCCGCACCGACAGCATTGGCGGTTTCATGATTGAGTTCGATGATTTCTACGGCACACGCATTGCATCACTGCGCCCACAGACGACATTCAAACACAGCCAGAATCTATCGTACCAGTTCGCTCTCGACCGCTACTACTCGCCCGGGTTCCGCCTCTATGACTATTGGGAACGCCACCTTGGCGAGGCCATGGCAAAGAGCACGGCCGACAGCCTTGTGCGCATGAACCCGTTCGAGTACATGCTCTCATCGGTCGACGTGGTGGAG
>JAFNWA010000224.1 GCA_017383665.1 Bacteroidaceae bacterium
CAAACCATATCCCTCAGCACTCGGCGATATAAGCGGGTTCAATGTCCCACGGTAGAACATAAAATACAGTTCACGCCTTTCAGCATCCTCGCAAATCTCGTGGAACACCTCCCTCATAACCATCATAGCCCAAACATCAAAACTCACAATTCCCGGCACATAAGCTATCGCTCTTTTTGTTAAACTCGACAAAGTCGCGAGCAGTAAGTCGCCAGCCAAATATTTATTTCCACAGGTAAGTCTCATAGCATATGCATAAAGCACTTTATGCTGCGCCATGATTTTTGCAGCACGCTTCTTCTTTTCCATAACATCTCTGCTTTAAGGTATTTTTCTACATGCTAATATACCACCTCAAAGCCCCCGTTTGCAAGTAAAAGCAGATATATTTTCAAAAAAGACCAAATTTTAGTATTTTAAAGGACTATCCAGAGGCCTAGAGCCAATCTTAGTCAATTGTGGCAAAACAGCAACCTTACCCGGCATCACCGCCATTACCTTTGCAGCAAAAACAAACCTTTAAAAACAACAATATGAAAAAAACGATGAAAATTGAGTACCGCAGACACATCGACAGCGAGACAGCCCCCTGGCAACTCCTCACCAACATCGACGAACTGCTGTGGAACGGAGTCTATGCCCTGCGCGTGACCGACGACAATGGCTCCCACAACCTCCCGTTCCGTTTTAAAAACGACGACACCGTCACACTCGTAGTCAAGGACCACTCCCACGAAGGCATGCTCGAGGACGGCCGCACCATTGTACAAACAATCACCCGTGTAGAGCGTTCCACAGGTGCTGTCTTCACACACACCCGCACGCGCCACCGTGTCAACGGCAACCACCAATGGAGCACTTGGACATTGGCCACCGAAAGCGGCAGTGCCATCAACATCCCTCAAGCAACAATCTCCTCATTAGGTGGCATAATCGTTGGCGAAGGACTCATAGCCGATGAAAACGGCAAACTATCCATTGACGAAAAATCCATTGACGAAAAGAAACTCAGCAACGAGCTCAACAACAAGATAAACAAGATAGAAGCACAGGCCACCCTTGCCGACACCCTTGCAATAAACGATGGCATAATCCTCGGCTTTGGAGCGTTGATTGAGAACAGCGAACCTTATACCGGTACAAACTACAGCGCACACAGCAACAAGATACTTGCCAACGGCGAAACTCTGGCAGTAAACACAGGCTACACAATATCGGCATTTAAAATCTTCGAAGGCGAACAAGAGATATTATACAGCAACAAGGTAGAGAACAAAGAAATTCTCCTCGACAACAAAGGCCGCTACTACCAGTTTGAGTTCAGAAAAGAGAAAACAGCCACATTCACCAACGAAGAACTCTCCAATGTTGTAAAGTCATTCCTTCGCAAACCGTTCAACTGGAAAAGCAACGACAACATAGACAACTTCACATCCCAAGGCACCTACAACATCAGCGGCTACCGCACCGGCACAACCGACAACCTGCCCATCAACAACACAGGCAAGTTCAATGCCCGTCTCACCGTGCTCGCAGCCGGTGACTGCATAACACAAGTACTCACCTTGCTCAATGTAGGCGGTGGCGATGGCAACATCTATGTGCGCACAAAGCAAGCCGGCACCTGGGAGCCATGGGGCAAACTACAAACCAATATAGAAGTTGGCGCCATCGGTTTGGGACAGAGCAGAAATTTCGACCATCTCACAGACAACGGCATCTACAGCGGTGCAAATATCTATTCCACCGGGACAGGCGACAATGGCTACCCATTGACAGCCTATGAAACCTTCGTCCTCATAGTCATCAATGGCTACCTAACCGGCGGCGGCGTGAGCCAATTAAAATACAGCCTGCTACCCGATGGCACCACATGCATTGCCACACGCACCATGCAGGATAATGTATGGAGCGAATGGCACGATATAAGCACTGTCGATAAAGAGATAAATGCCAATTCTGTAAACCCCGTCCAGAACAAAACAGTAGCACAAGCACTGCAGGATGCAATCGAAGAAGGACGCAAACTTGCCAAGCGCGACTTATTCATCACCGCCGGAGCCGAGTATAACGACAGCGGTGCCGACAAAACCAAGACCGCACCCTGGGGCGAGACCGTAACCCACAAAGCAGGGCACTACTATCTTAACGGCTTGGGGGATATCACAGAAGTGCAGATGATGGAAATATACAATTACCGGGAAGCAATCTTTAAATTTGATTGTGCGAGAGTATTACAAAATGTAAATATACGTACAATATACCCATTGCGTCATCCGCAGGCTGCGCAAATTTTTGTGAATAGGCCTTTTGAAGGAACAGAAACATTTCGTGGAAGTAAACTTGAAGTATTGTACTGGTCCACAAGTTCATCTGAAAACAGATATAACCATATACCGGTTGCCGGATTCTATAACACA
>JAFNWA010000225.1 GCA_017383665.1 Bacteroidaceae bacterium
AAGCCGAGCGTTTCCAGGAGCAGTTGCGCCTGAGCGAGAAGGGCGACGACGAGGCAATGTTCATTGACAAGGACTTCGTGCGCGCTCTTGAGTATGGTATGCCTCCTACATCGGGTATGGGTATCGGTATGGACCGTCTTGCAATGCTCATGACCGGCCAGACAACCATCCAGGAGGTATTGTTCTTCCCACAGATGCGCCCCGAGAAGAAGGTGCCAAAGGACAACGCTGCTGCATTTGCAGTAATCGGTGTCCCCGAGGAGTGGGTACCCGTGCTCCACAAGGCAGGCTACAACCTTGTAAACGACCTCAAGGGTGGCAATGCACAGAAAATCCAGATGGAGATTGGCGGTATCAACAAGAAATTCAAATTAGGCTACACTACACCATCGGTAAACGATGTTGCAGCGTGGATTGAAAAGCTAGGTTAATATAAAATAACAACACTATGGAACTATCCAATAAACAGGTTGCCATTATGGGCGGCGGCAGTTGGGCTACGGCCATTGCCAAGATTCTGCTCAACAATGTCGAGACCATCAACTGGTACATCAGACGCGAGGATCGCATTGAGGATTTCAAACGCCTTGGTCACAACCCGGCTTACCTTTCATCGGTAAAATTCGACACAAGTAGAATTAACTTCTCATCCGACATCAACAAAGTTGTCAAGGAGAGCGACATCCTTGTGTTTGTTACACCATCGCCCTACCTCAAGAATCACTTGAAGAAGCTGAAAGCCGATCTCGAGGACAAATTCATTGTCAATGCAATCAAGGGTATCGTACCCGAGGAGAACCTTATCATATCGGAATACTTCAACAAAGTATATAAAGTACCATACGACAACATTGCAGCAATTGCAGGTCCATGCCATGCCGAGGAGGTTGCACTTGAGCGTCTTTCATACCTCACTGTGGGTTGTGCCAACATCGACCACGCAAAGCAATTTGCCAAGAAGCTTGGTAGCGGTTATATAAAGACCTCTGTGAGCGACGATGTTGTGGGCATTGAATATGGTTCAGTTCTCAAGAACATCTATGCAATTGCTGCCGGAATCTGTAGTGGTTTGAAGTATGGCGACAACTTCCAGGCCGTGCTCATGTCAAACGCAGCCATTGAGATGAACCGTTTCCTCAATGTGGTACACCCCATTGAGCGCACCATCAACGACTCGGTGTATATGGGCGACCTCCTGGTTACCGGTTACTCAAAGTTCAGCCGTAACCGTGTGTTCGGCAGCATGATCGGTAAAGGATACTCTGTGAAGAACGCACAGATTGAGATGGAGATGATTGCCGAGGGTTACTATGCAGCAAAGTGCATCAAGGAAATCAATGAGCACTACCGCATCAACACCCCAATCATCGATGCAGTCTATAACATCCTTTACGAGGGTATCTCACCGGTAATTGAGATTAAGTTATTGACCGACTCATTCAAATAAACATTAAAATTTAGATTCTTCGCGTTTTTGTCATCCTGAACATGAGTGAAGGATCTTAAAAAAACAACAATAACAATGAAAAATATAACACTTAACATTGACAAGGTTACAGGTTTTGTAACCCGTGAGCAGATTATGGCTCTTGAGCCACAGGTAAAACGCGCACAGGCCGCTCTTGAGGACGGTTCACTGCCAGGCAACGACTTCCTCGGCTGGTTGCACCTTCCATCATCAATCACAAAGGAGCACATTGCCGACATCAACGCTACAGCACAGACACTCCGTGAGAACTGCGAGGTTGTGGTTGTTGCAGGTATCGGCGGCAGCTACCTTGGCGCACGCGCAGTCATTGAGGCTCTCAGCAACAACTTTGCAGCCCTCATAGGCGACAACAAGAACCCTCGCGTCATCTTCGCAGGCCACAACATCAGCGAGGACTATCTCTTTGAGCTCACAGAGTACCTCAAGGACAAGAAATTCGGTGTAATCAACATTTCAAAATCGGGTACAACAACCGAAACAGCACTTGCTTTCCGTCTTTTGAAGAAGCAGCGCGAAGAC
>JAFNWA010000226.1 GCA_017383665.1 Bacteroidaceae bacterium
GATATGCCTGCATTGACCGATGCAAATGTTACATCTTCATACAGCGACCTTAAGGATTGGCATGGTTATGCAACTGCTGTAATTGAGCGTTCTGCACTTGATGAACTTCCATTCGTGACACGCTTCAACCTGGGTAACGGCCGTTTCTTCAACAAGGAGGGTGTTACTACATGGAATCACAAATGGTACAATTATGGTATGCAGGATCTGCTCCCTACATGGCGTTGGTGGGTTGACAATGGCGATGGCAAGACTGTGCCTGCCGATGCTGTTAACCTCGACTTCTGCTATGATGATGCATGGTTTGCCGGTTCTTGCTTGAAGATTCACGGTGCTACACAGCGTTCCGATGTTCGTCTCTTTGCTACAAAGTGGAATGTTCAGGCTGCAAATGACGAGTTCCGTCTTGTGTTCAAGCCAAAGGCTGCGGTGACAAACCTTGAGCTTATGGTTGCCAAGCAGGGTGGCGAGAACAATTTTGTATATATCCCTGTTGCCGGCAACATCAAGGCTGGTGAGTGGAACGAGGTTGTAATCAAGGCTTCCGAGGCCGGTCTTGCCGCAGGTGATGTTATCGGTTGCGTGGGTCTTTCAGTGAAGAACACCAATGCAGCCTACGAGGTTCTGCTGGGTGAGTTCGCATTCATTCCTGCAAGCTTCAACGAGCAGCCACAGACCCCGACAATTACCCATGCCGAGGTTATGAAACGCTACTACAACCGTGGCGACATAAAGTTCGTGTGGTCAATGCCTACACCGGCATCACGCTCTGCCGAGTATGAGGGCTGCCCGGTTTATAATGAGGAGGTTGGCACATGGTACTACGAGGTATATGTAAAGCAGGAGGGTCAGGAGACTCTGCTCACAACAACAACTTCTTGGGCTGCTTATGTTGTCGATGCAACCTTGATTCCAAAGGTTGACAAGTTGCAGATTGGTGTGCGCGCTGTCGGTAAGGACGGCCGTGCAATGAGCGACATCGTTTGGAGCCAGGAGATTGAGGTGCCTTTGACAATGATTGAAACCCTCACTGTTGACAAGGCAATCATCAAACCGGGCGAGGAGTTCACCATCGGTTTCGAGGATCCGAACCATGCAGTTGCAGATATCAAAATATACAATGCCTTGACAAACGAGATGATTGCAAGTGCAAACGGGGTACTCTCAATGACAACCTCGTTGCCAAGTGTGGGCAGCTATGATGTTGAGGTTTCCACAAATGGCGTGCCACTTATGAACCGCTCTTTGATTCTTGTGACTCCTGAGGAGACCGGCCGTTTGCCACAGGTGAATGAAGTTACATCTGATGTTGAAGAGGTGACAGGTCCCGACCAAGAGGTGAACTTCACGGCTGACATTGCGACCGGTACTGAATATGACGGCAATCCATGTACTGTTTCTCAGTCACTCTACATGAGTGAGCCTTATCAGTTCACTGTTGATGCTGCTGTAATGAGTGAGTACCGGAATACATCATTTGCTTTGTGGTTCAAGGTCGAGAAGTTCGAGCATGCATCTTTGGGAACTCTGCTTATGACAAAGGTCAACCGTAATTATGGCAGTACCTGGACCGAAAATGTATGGGGTGAGATGTGGACAGCTATCCGTCCTGCAGGCTATGCAAAGAACAATAACCTGAAGCGTGATAATGCCGAGAACGAGTTGTCGCTCTGTACCGATGCTCCAAGAGCGGGAACAGGTAACTATGAACACAATAATGATGTTGATATCCTCTCTGACGGTTACAGTCTGATGCCTGGCGTTTGGTATCATGTGTGTGCGGTGAAGTCCGGTCGTGACTTGAGTCTTTACCTCAATGGTAAACTCATTGCAAGTGGTCAGTCTCGTGGTGCAGGTCCAAAGAATTGGAATGGTGCCAAGTTCTATGTGGGCGGTTCAATGACTAACCTTGCAAGTTTGACGGGTTGGGTCGATGAGGTTCAGATATGGAGCAAAGCGCTCACAGCCGATGAGGTTAAGCGCGCCATGAAGGGTTTTGCAAGCGCTCCAACAAATCTTGAGGGTTACTTCACATTCGAGGAAACAAAGACTGACAGTCAGGGCTATATCTACTTCCCGAACATGGGTAAGAATGCGTCAGCTGTTCCCGGTGGATATATGACAACCGGTAAAGAAGAGAATGGTGTAACAACTGACTACAAGCAGAACCAGTTGACAACAACACTTGGTGTGCCAATGCTCACTGGTGTATTCCCGGTGAACTATGAGTCTACAAAGTGGATGATTGAGGGTGCGCGTCTCAATGCATCGACATCTACTACTGCCAATGCAACATACAACAGCGGCGACGGTAAGTTCCCAATCACAGTTGTTGCAACAAACTCTTGGGGTTCTATAACAAAGACCATCGAGGACTATATGGTAGTTACATCTATTGAGGGTGTTGATGCCGAGGGTGGTTATATGGTTTATCCGAAACCATTCGAGGGTACAGCGAATGTTCTCTTTGCCGAGGATGGACTGTTTGAGGTTGCTGTATTTGCTGCCGATGGCAAGTTGGTTGCAAATGATGCCTTTGAGGTACGTGCCGGTGAACTCCGTGAGATTTCACTTGCATCGGCCGAGCAGGGTGTATATGTAGTGGTGATTATGAAGGAGGGTGTAGCTGTGCGCTCATTCAAGATTAAGAAGTAAATGACTAAAAAGTAAACTTCTGCGTTACGCTTGCCCTAAAAATCCTCATTTACTTCAAGTAAACTCCGGTTTTTAGGCCTTCGCAAGCCTTGAATTTCATCTTTTTATTCATTTACTTATAAAAGAAAAAAGGAGATTGGAGGGTGGCTTTCAGGCCACCCTCCTGTTGTTTTATTA
>JAFNWA010000227.1 GCA_017383665.1 Bacteroidaceae bacterium
GGTGAGAACCCCAACGGTATCCCTAACAACTTGATGCCTTACATCACACAGACTGCAGTTGGCAAGCGTGCCGAGCTTGGTGTGTTCGGTAACGACTATGACACACACGACGGTACTGGTGTACGCGACTACATCCATGTAGTTGACCTTGCACGCGCCCATGTTGCAGCTTTGAAGGCTATCGTTGCAAACAAGGGTATCGCAATCTACAACATCGGTACAGGCCACGGCTATTCAGTGCTCGATGTAGTTAAGGCGTTTGAGAAGGCTAACGGTGTTCCCGTTCCTTACGCAATCAAGCCACGCCGCCCGGGTGACATCGCTACTTGCTACTGTAACCCTGCAAAGGCTGAGGCAGAACTCGGTTGGAAGGCAGAGTTTGGCATTGAAGAGATGTGCCGCGACAGCTGGAACTGGCAGAAGAACAATCCTAACGGATTCGAGGAGTAATCAATTCCTTATATATGCAAAATCAGCACCGCGTTTGCGGTGCTGATTTTTTGTGTAGAGTCTCATCTCGACAGAGCGTAGCGACGAGAGAACTCTTTAATTTACCTCATAGAGATTTTTCGGGCATGCCCTCAACAACACATCTCACATACGCTCGAAATGACACAAGTGTCTGTTTGTATTACTCAGCCAACATGGTGTTGATTTTCTCTACCAAAGCTGCGAACTCATCCTCTTTGAACAGGCGTGTGAGCATCACAATCTTGCCGTCGCGGTCAATGAGCACATTGCGCGTGATGCCCGAATTGCGCAGGGCATACTTTGCAAAGACATCGGCGTCGGTGTCCATGACAATGGGGTAGGTAGTGCCTACCTGCTCAATGAAAGGAAGTATCTCTTCGAGTGTCTCTTCGCGGTCAATGCCCACAAGGACAAAATCCTTCTTCTCCTTGTGTGGTTGCCAAATATCGCGCTCAATGTGAGGCATCTCTGCACGGCATACACCGCACCATCCGGCCGTGAACTGTAGCATCACAACCTTGCCGCGTTGCTCGGACAGGGTGAATGTCGTGCCGTCGGTCATCTGCAAAGTGAAATCGGGCGCAACATCACCAACCTTTACAATGTAATCGTGCTCATATACTGTTACCTGGTCATTTGCCGGGTTGTCGCTCTGTGCCTTTGCTCCGGTGCTGAAAAGCATACCGAAGGCAAGTATGGAAAGAAATAACTTTTTCATAGTAATGGTATTTGGTTTACGGTGGCGAAGATAGCCATTTTGTAGCATACAGCACAGCTTGAATATGGTAATTATTGCAAAAAAAACGAAAATTAAATGTTGTCTTTTGTTCATTTTAATCGCATAAATGATTAAATTCGCACCATGGAGAAAAAGAAATTCAAAATAACGGAAAAGTCGGGGCTTATACTCGAAGGCGGTGGAATGCGTGGCATTTTCACAATTGGAGTACTCGATAACTTTATGGATAGGGGAATACGCTTTCCTTATGTAATAGGTGTCAGTGCCGGTGCTTGCAACGGCTTGTCCTACATGTCGAACCAGCGCGGTCGTGCAAAGTATGCCGATATTGACCTGCTCATGGAGTATAAGTATATTGGACTGAAACACCTTATTACAAAAGGCAACATAATGGATTTCGATTTGCTGTTCCACAAGTTCCCTGAGGAGATAAGCCCATACGACTATGACAAACTGGCAAGCAGCCCCGAACATTTCGAGATGGTCACCACAAGCTGCAAGACCGGCCAAGCATGCTATTTCGAGGAGAAGACAAACCCCAAGCGTGTCATTGAGATTGTAGAGGCATCGAGCAGCCTGCCGTTCGTCTGTCCCATTGCTTATGTCGATGGCGAGCCTATGCTCGATGGCGGTATCTCCGACTCCATTCCCATTGAACGCGCCATATCGCAGGGCTATGACAATAATCTTGTAATCCTCACACGCAACTATGGATACCGCAAGCCACAAAAGGCTACAAAAGTTCCTTTCTTTTTCTATCGCAAATACCCCAAAGTAAAGGATGCCATCCGTGGCCGCAACTCAATGTATAACGCCCAGATGGAACTTGTTGAGACAATGGAGCGCGAAGGCAGGGTGGAGGTTCTGCGCCCGGTGAAGCCGGTCGAGGTCGGTCGCATAGAACGCGATGTCAACAAACTGCTCGCGCTGTACCAGGAGGGATATGACCTTGCGGCGCAGATAGGGTTTGAGATTGAGTAGCATCTGATAAAACTATGAAATCAATAATAGATTCACATATAGATAAGGTAAAGCAATTCTCGGCCGATGGTTGGTCGCTTGGTGTGTGTCATGGCGTTTCGCATTGGGAGCGGGTGGAGCAGAATGGCTTGCTGTTGGCTACCGATGAGGTGAACAGGACAGTTGTGCGCCTGTTTGCTTACTTGCACGACAAATGGCGTGTCGATAATTGGGAAGACCTTGAGCATGGCAAGCGTGCCGCCGAGAACTTGCCGGCACTGCGCGGAACATTGCTTGCGTGGCTGACGGATGAGGAGTTTTCACTGCTGTGCAAGGCGTGTGAACTGCACACAGTGTGCCACAGAACGGGTAACCCCACGATTGATGCCTGTTTCGATGCCGACAGGCTCGACCTGATGCGCGTGGGAATAACTCCCGACCCAAAGAAGATGGCTACCGAGCGTGGTGCATTCTACGCTGCAAACATGGAGCAGTTCTATGCCGACACCGGTACAAGGGAGGAGTATTACTTTTTTGATGAGGAGTAATACTAATAATAAAAAATTAACAGGACAATAGGCCAAGATAAGCAGACCAGCTGTCCTGTTTTTTTAGCACCATGGTGTTAAAGTAAACAAAATGATTTGTATTTTCCCGTGATAAACTATTGACAAGGGCTGTTTGAGGTTTTATATTTGTGATATGGACTTTTGAATTTCTTCAACCAATATGGAAAACAAGGAATTAAGATAAATATTGGTTTCAAATAATAAATATATGGGTAGAACTTTAATAGCCGGCAC
>JAFNWA010000020.1 GCA_017383665.1 Bacteroidaceae bacterium
CAGGCGCATGTAACCACACTCGTTGCATGCACATGGACCTGTCATTGGCGGAACCGGGATAAATGTCTTTTCAGGACAACGCTTCACCATCTCATGCAGGATACCGCTCTCTGTTGCCACAATGAACTCTGTAGCCTCATCCTTCTCTGCAAATGCGAGGATAGCAGCAGTCGAGCCAATAAAATCGGCAAGTGCAAGCACACCGCTCTTGCACTCCGGGTGCGCAAGAACCTTTGCATCGGGGTGAGTAGCCCTCAGCTCAACAATTTTCTCAATTGAGAACTGCTCATGTACATGGCAACCGCCATTCCACAGCAGCATATTACGCCCTGTAACAGCATTCAGGTAACCGCCAAGATTCTTGTCGGGGGCAAATATAATCTTCTCGTCCTTTGGGAAACTATCCACAATGGCACGCGCATTGGTCGATGTAACCACAATATCCGTGAGCGCCTTCACAGCAGCCGAAGTGTTCACATAAGCCACCACCTTGTGCCCCGGGTGCAGAGCCTTGAACTTTGCCAGTTCCTCGGCAGGGCAACTCTCGGCAAGCGAGCATCCGGCATTCAGGTCGGGGATAAGCACCTTCTTCTCGGGCGAGAGAATCTTGTTTGTCTCGGCCATGAAGTGCACACCGCACATCACCAAAATATCGGCAGTTGTCTTTTCTGCAATCTGCGCAAGGGCAAGACTGTCGCCCACGAAATCGGCAACATCCTGAATGGTGCCATCGGTATAATAGTGTGCAAGCACAACAGCATTCTTCTCCTCGCACAAACGGCGTATCTCGGCTTTCAAGTCAACGCCATCGGGAATCGCTTCATTGATGTATCCCTTCTCAATCCATTCTTGTCTTATCATAATTGCTATAATTTGCATTGGACAGCACGAAGATACAAAAAAACCATTGATTGTAATACTTTCAGTGTTTTTTTACCATTAAAAAAATGCAAAAGCACTTTTTTATTTCTATCTTCGCAACAGATAAAACATCTATCTAAAGATTATATGAGTTGGATACAACATATCAACTTCCTTGAAATAATAGATTTCGTTGGAACATTCGCCTTTGCCATAAGCGGTATTCGCCTTGCATCGGCAAAGCGTTTCGACTGGTTCGGTGCCTATGTAGTGGGTGCGGCAACTGCCATTGGCGGCGGTACACTGCGCGATTTGATGCTCGGCCAAGATGTATTTTGGATGCAGAACGGCACTTACCTTCTGTGTACAGGCGTGGCATTGCTGTGGGTGATAATTTTCCGCAAGAACCTTGTACACATGCACAACACATTCTTTGTGTTCGACGCCATTGGCCTTGCGCTGTTCACCGTTGTCGGTATTCAGAAGACCATTGGACTCGGCTTGCCGATGTGGGTTGGCATCATCATGGGTACAATGACCGGTGCTGCCGGCGGTGTCATACGCGATGTGCTCATAAACGAAGAGCCCCTCATTTTCCGCAAGGAGATATATGCCATGGCCTGCGTTTTGGGCGGTATAGCCTTTGCATTATGCAATTTGATATGCCTTGCCACATTCCCCACTCACCTTATTTGCGGTGCCACAGTATTCCTTACCCGCGTTTTGGCGGTAAAGTACCAGATATGCCTGCCCACACTGCGCCCCGAGGACGACGATGAAAACGGTAAGATCAGCAAGGATAGTTAAGAAGAGAATTCCTTTTAGCCCTTTTCGCCCTTTTTGGCCTTTTAATAAATGAATAATTAACTAAACTATAAACAATATGAAAAACCTGTTTACCAGAATTTTACTATTGGTTCTCCTGGCTATCCCGGCGACAATGCTTGCCGACAGCAGAGTAAACCTGACTCCAACCCCTATGAGAATGACTGTTGGCAACGGCACGCTTGTGTTGCCACAGAGTTTCACAATTGCAACAGGAGAGTTGCCCGATAGCCTCTCAAGCGAGGCTGTGAAGTTTGCGAACCACTTTGCAGGCGTCACCGGCTACACAGTCAATGTAAAGGCCGAAGCAGCCGATGCGCTCATAACCATGTCACTCTACACCGGTAATGAGAACTTGGGCCTGGAGGGCTACACACTTGATGTAACAGCCGATGGCATTGCCATCAGTGCAACATGCTCTAACGGCTTCTACTATGCATTCCAGAGTATCAAGAAGATGCTCCCGGCCAATGTCATGGCTGGTGTAAAGGACGATAGTGTGACCGAATACGCTCTGCCCGTGGTGAGCATCGTCGATGCCCCACGCTTTGAATACCGTGGTTTCATGCTCGATGTCAGCCGTCACTTCTTCGATATGGACGAAATCAAGCGCATCATTGATGTAATGTCATACTACAAGCTCAACCGCTTCCACTGGCACCTTACCGACGACCAAGGCTGGCGTTTCGAGGTAAAGAAATACCCACGCCTTACAACCGTTGGTGCAACACGCAGCAACAACTGGATTACCGACCGCAACTATGGCGGTTACTACACAGGCGAGCCTTACGGCCCATACTTCTACACCCAGGAGCAGTGCCGCGAGATTGTTGCATACGCAGCCGAGCGTCACATTGAGGTGGTGCCCGAGATTGAATTCCCCGGTCACTCATGTGCAGTGAACGCAGCCTACCCTGAGCTCAGCTGCACCCCTAACGGCGGTCACAGCGTACAGATTAGTGGCGGTATCTTCAGCGATGTACTCAATGTCGCAAGCCCCTTGGTTTTGCAGTTTGCAAAGGATGTGCTTGACGAGGTAATAGAGGTATTCCCTTACAGCCAGATACACATCGGTGGCGACGAGACTCCCACAAACGCTTGGCAGAACAATGCCGAGTGCCAGGCGATGATGCAAAAGAAGGGATTCACAAACTACCGCCAGTTGCAGTCACACTTCGTGCGTCAGGTATCGGATCATGTGACATCAAAAGAGGGCGACAAGAAACGCACCGTAATCATGTGGAACGAGAGCCTCACAGCCGGCGGCACCGACGAGGAGGCAATCGTTGGTACAGGCGGCACAATGATGTGCTGGGAGATTGGCAATGCACAGCCATGCGCCCTCAAGGCAGACCAGTATGGCATGAAGTCAATCATCACCACCCAGGTACCATACTACATTAACCGCAAACAGAGCACCGATGCCAACGAGCCCCCTGTAGCCGGCTACGGAACAGACAATGTAAAGGCAGTATATGACTATGCGCCCATACCGGCAAGCGTACCGGCCGAATTGCACAAATACTATGTAGGCGTACAGGGCACATTCTGGACCGAGCATGTGCAGCACACCGACCTACTCGAGTACCTTGCACTTCCACGCCTCACAGCTATTGCCGAAACAGGCTGGACACCTGCAGCAAAAAAGGACTTCAGCGACTTCCAGGAGCGCATCACCAAGGATACACTGTTGCTCAACTACAACAACTACGACTATGGCCGCCATTATATCCTCGACGGCAAGGGTGAGAACGAAAACAAGGTAATGCCCACCGCATCAACCGACGAGAAGAAGACCTGGTATCGCATCGTGACCACAGCCACCGACGCACGCGCCGGACGCTGTATCCAGTTGCTTCGCGAGGGCTCAAGCGAGATTGGCACAGGCAATGCCAAGGCCGGCCGCCTGTGGAACAGCGCAGTCATCGAGGACGAGACCAACGAGGGCTATGACTACCAGCTATGGGCGTTCATGCAAGACCCTGCCAACCCACAGCGTTGGGCTTTGGTGAACAAGGCAAAGCCCAACGGTTCAGTCAAGGGCACCCCGACCGCCGAGAACAACACAGGCCGTTGGGACTATGACAACAGCAACCGCCACTACGACTTCATCCTTGGCGACAAGGCATATGCAAAGAACGGCAACAACTACAACTACAGCATACGCAGCCAGAAGGTCTCGAACGGCAATATGTGCCTGAACTATGCAGGCCCGGGACAGACCTACTCAATTAACCTGTGGAGCGACCCTGCCGACGGCAACGGCGGTATATGGGAGTTCCGTCCATTGGTAGCCGAGGAGCCAAGCATTGAGGTCGCATACCCCACCGAGGGAACATACTACCGCATAATCAACAACACCGAGCGTTTCAATGGCTGGACAATGTATGACAACAACGGCGAGAATGTAACCGCTGCACAGCTGCAATATGGTGCCGATGTATGGGTACTTACCGACTGTGCAATTACCGATGCCGGCCAGACATTCAAGCTACGCAATGTCGCAACAGGCCGTTACATCAGCGATGCCAATGCCCCTGCTAAATTGGGTACAAGCGGTGTAACACTCACCAACGCCTACAACACACGAAGCGGCGACTTCAGTATCATGGTGGGCGGCGAGGCCTTGCGCCCTGTTTCGGAGACGGTAGCCACCAACCCCAACACTATTGGCAAGGGCGGTATCTACCCACTGGGAACAGGCTGGATATATGAAAAGGCACACCTTGTAACATTCGAATGTTACGACGAGGACGGCAATCTGTTGCATACCGCATACCAGGCAGCAGCCGACGGCAAGCCATACACAGCCACAGCACCGGCAATCGACAACCACAGCATTGTCGCATACGAGGCAACCGGAACAGCCGCAGCACCAGAATTTGACAACATTGCAGAAAGCAAGAAGATAAAAGTAACCTACAAGCGCACAGCATACAATGTAACCTACCGCTGCATGACTGCAGGTGGCAACATAATAACGGAGATTCACACTCCATGCACCATTGGCCAGGCACACACCGTTGCAGCCCCCGCTGTGGAGTTCTTCAATTTCGAGAGCCTTGCATGGGATGGTGATGCAACCTTCACCCCGGCAGGCGACACCGTCATCGAGGCAATCTACACCACCGAGAGCATCATGGGTGCAGCATCAATCGGCGAGGTTGTCACCGAGTTGCAGAGCGGAGCGTCATACCTTATATATAATGCCAAGAACGAGACTGCACGCAGCGGTTTCCTTAGCGTAACAAAGGTTGGCGACGGCATCACAACCACCAACGGAATAACCGATGCCAACCCCGGTTTCATTTGGAACCTTGAGGGTGAGGGCAACACCTTCACCGTTGAAAACAACTACGGCGTCTATATTCCACAACTGTTGAGCGGCTCATTGGTAACCGGTGGCAGCACCCCCGAGCGTTTCATCTTCACCCTCAACAGCGACGGCACTACATGGAGCGTAAAGGGCGCAAGCAACAACCTCTACTGGAACGGCAATGCAAACAACACCTTCACAGGTTGGAAGGACGGACATCCATTCATCATCTACCGTTACAACCCACTCCCCTACTTTGCAGTGGCATACAAGTGCGTGGATGAAGAGGGCAACGAACTCGCAAGCGGCACACGCTATGTAAAGGGCGGTGACCAATTCACCATGCTCACTCCAATCTTCGAAGGTTACACACTCAAGGAGAGCGACGCCGTGTATGAAGAAATGGCATATGTAAACAAAAACCTTGACATCACATTCACCTACACAAATGAAGAGACAGGCATCAGTGAGGTGAAAGCGGAAAGCGGAAAGGTGAAAGGTGTTTACGATTTGCAGGGAAGAAAGGTAGAGAACCCCAGCAAGGGAATCTACATCATTGACGGTAAAAAAGTATTTATAAAATAACCGTTTGGGCGGGCAGTGCCCGCCCAAAAAAGCGAAAAAAACACCCGTAGGGACACGGCATGCCGTGTCCTCCAAATAAACCTTTTAGCCCTTTACGCCCTTTTGGGCCTTATTTATAAAACCATGAAAACAATAACATACACAACCCACGGAACCTGCGCGCGATACATTGAGGTATCGGGCGAGGATGGAGTTTTGAAAGAAGTCAAGTTCTACGGCGGTTGCAACGGCAACCTGCAGGGCATTGCACGCCTTGTAACAGGCATGAAGTACGAGGACATCATTGCACGCCTCAAAGGCATAAGCTGCAACGGCAAGCCAACATCCTGCCCCGACCAGTTGTGCCACGCAATCGAAGAACTGATAAAAGAGGAATAAACAACAAACTTAAATTGTCTTCCTAAAACAGGGGAGGAATTTACAGCCACATACCTTTCAGTTTTCATAATCCCTTTTGGGCCTTTTAGCCCTTTACGCCCTTTTGGGCATTAAACAAACACACATGGCAAAGAAACCAAAGACAAACGAATATAAACAGCGAAACGAAGCCTTCATGCAGGCACTGCGCGATGGCGAAGAGGAACTCTTTGAAATTTCACAAGGCGTTCTTGTGAAGATACTCAAGCAAGGCGAGGGCGACCGTTGCCCACGCGGTGGCAATGTAGTCACGGTGCACTACAAGGGAAGCCTCATCAATGGCAAGGTATTCGACAGCAGCTACGAACGCGGCTACCCCGAGGCGTTCCGCCTTAGCGACCTCATCGTAGGTTGGCAGATAGCACTCACGCAGATGCACATTGGCGACCATTGGATAGTATATATCCCCTACCAGTTGGGCTACGGCACACGCGACAGCGGCCCCATCCCGGCCTATTCGACCCTCATTTTCGAAATGGAACTTGTGGCGATAATGTAATACAAACGGAAAACGGAAAGCGGAAAGCGGAAAACTTGTGCAAGCGAGTGAGCGGAAATTTATTTACGCACTCAACGAGTACAGCCAAGTTTCAAGCACGCGCAGCGTGGTTAAAACGGAAAACTTGTGCAAGCGAGCTTTAACCTTTCAGTTTTCAGTTTTCACTTTTCACCTTTAAATTGAAGTCTTTTACCGCACACTACAAAGAACTAACCCGTTTGGGATTGCCCATTGTCATCGGACAACTGGGCATAATCTTTGTATCCTTTGCCGACACCTTCATGGTGGGGCATCACGGCAAGGGCGACCTTGCTGCGGCAGGTTTCGTAAATAATCTATTCAACCTTACCATCATCTTTGCTACAGGTTTTTCATACGGCCTAACCCCCATCATTGGCAACTTGTTTGGCAGGGGTGAAAAACGCAAGGCCGGCGGAACGATGAAGAACGCCCTGCTTGCCAACGGTTTGATATCGGTTATACTCATGGGCATAATGTGGCTGGTATATTTGAATATAGACAAGCTGGGGCAACCTGTTGAATTGCTCGAACTGATGCGCCCCTACTACCTCACCCTGCTCATCTCAATGCCGTTCATCCTGCTATTCAACGCATTCAGGCAGTTTGCCGACGGCATTACCGACACAAAGACATCCATGTGGATACTCCTCACGGGCAACCTGCTCAACATCATCGGTAACTACATGCTCATCTTTGGCAAGTGCGGAATGCCCGAACTCGGATTGCTTGGTGCCGGTATCTCAACCCTGTTATCACGCATGGCCATGCTCGCCATTTTCCTTGTAATCTTCTTCAAGAAAAGGAGTTACAAAGAATACACCCTGGGATTTTGGCACACAAAGATAACCACCCGTAGCCAAAAAGAGCTGTTCCGTGTCGGACTCCCCGTAGCCATTCAGATGGGCCTGGAGACAGCATCGTTCAGCCTTGCCACCATAATGGTAGGATGGCTTGGAACAACCGCTCTCGCTGCCCACCAGATAATGTGTACCGTGGGGCAACTTGGTTTTATGCTCTACTATGGCATGGCAGCAGCCGTTGCTGTGAAGGCGAGCAACTACAACGGCACAGGCGACACAGCCAACATACGACGCAGCGCAAGTGCCGGTTTCCATCTCATACTGGTGATGGCACTCTTCGCATCGGTAATCATATACCTGTTGCGGCACCACATCGGCGGCATATTCAACGACGACCGGGAAGTCGCCACAATGGTAGCAACGCTCAGCTTGCCATTCATCCTTTACCAGTTCGGTGACGGCCTGCAATGCAACTACTCAAATGCCCTCAGAGGCATAGCCGATGTAAAACCCGTAATGCTATATGCCTTTATCGCATATTTTGTCATCTCGTTACCGGTAGGCTACCTCTTTGGCTTCATATTCGACTGGGGGCTGCAGGGAGTGTGGATGTCATTCCCCTTTGGACTCACCAGTGCCGGAGTGATGTTCTATCTCAGGTTCAGGTCAACAGTGAGAAAAAAAGAGACAGCCATGTACAAATCTTGACATAATAGCATTATATTAGCACCTTGGGAACACGCAATAAAAAGAGATGAAGATAATACACCTAGTATCGAACAAAGTTTGGGGCGGTGGCGAGCAGTATGTCATTGACCTTGCTACGACATTTGCATCCAAAGGCAACGAAGTCACCATAGTGTCGCGCGACATCGACACCGTCACCCACCGTTTCAAGGATGCCGGACTACCCGTGACAACCATGGCCTTAAAAGGAGCAATAGACATTGCAAGCCCGTTCAAGCTGGCAAGACTCATAGGCAAGGAGCAGCCGGTTGTCATCCATGCCCACAACTTCAAGGATGCCTCCACAGCCCTGCGAGCACGCACCCTGTCGCGCAACAAGAATGTACGCATAGTCATGACGCGCCACCTTGTGAAAGCAGCCAAGAGAAAATCGCTATACAACAAGCTCGACGCAATGATATTCGTCTCGCATCTTGCCAAGAACGAGTTCATGATCACCTCGCCGGTCATTGACGCCAATAAAATCCATGTCATCCACAACAGCATAAAGCACACACCGGTAACGGCAGAGAGCACACCAGACAAGGGACTCACACTGATGTTCCACGGCCGACTCTCTCCCGAGAAAGGCATTGACACACTGCTCCGGGCATTTGCCAAGGCCGCAATAGCAGATGCAAGGCTTGTCATTGCCGGCAGCGGCAACGAGGAATATGTAAAAGAGTTACATGCAATAGCCGAAAAGGCCGGCATATCGCAACGGATAACATGGACAGGCCATATAACCGACATTCACCCCCTCATTGCGAGAGCCGACATAGGCGTGTGCCCATCAAGAGCGCGCGAATCGTTCGGGCTTGCAGTCATTGAATACATGGCACATGGCAAACCGGTAATAACCACAGACAACGGAGCGCAGCCCGAGTACCTCACCAACGGAGTCAATGGCATAATGACACCGCCCGACGATGTAGATGCACTCGCAGCAGCAATAAAGTCGTTGAGCGATGCCCAGCGACGCCAAGCCATAGGCAAAGCTGCACAAAAAACCTTTGAAGAGCAACTGGCCTACCCCGTTTTTACAGAGAGAATAGAGAATGTATATAAAACAGTATTGAACAAATTAGAACCATGAACGATTATACAAGAGTAAAATTCACAGTAACCCCCAACGAGGAGGTAGCCACCGATGTACTTGCAGCACTGCTTGCCGAGGTGGGTTTCGAGAGTTTTGTACCCGACGAAGAAGGTTTGGAAGCCTATGCCCCACAGGCACTCTATGACGCCGATGCCGTAGCCACAGTTGTATCAACATTCCCCCTCGAAGGCTTTGAAATCACCTACACCGACGAGTTCATCGAAGGCGAGGATTGGAATGCCGAGTGGGAAAAGAACTACTTCCAGCCCATAGTCCTTGGCAACGATTGCGTCATCCACAGCACATTCCACAAGGATGTGCCGGCAGCACGCTATGACATACTCATCGACCCCAAGATGGCTTTTGGAACAGGCTATCACCAGACAACCTGCCACATGCTACGCGCCATCCTAGCCCAGGAGATGACAGGCAAGAGTGTTCTTGACATGGGTTGCGGCACAGCCCTGCTTGCCATCCTTGCACGCAAGCATGGAGCAACCGATGTAGTAGCCATCGACATTGACGAGTTCGCCTTTGAGAATGCCAAGGAGAACATCATCCTCAATGGCACCCCCGACATCGAGGTGCGTCTTGGCGGTGCCGATGCCATCAAGCCCACCGACAGCTTTGACATTGTCATAGCCAACATCAACCGCAACATACTGCTTGCCGACATCTGCAACTATGTAAAAGCCATGCACGAGGGTTCTTTGCTCTTCATCAGCGGTTTCTACACCGAGGACATGGAAGTACTCAAAGAGGAAGCAGCTCGCCACGGCCTGCGCTACCTCGACTACGCCGAGGACAACCGCTGGGCAATGATGCGGTTTAAAAAGGAATAATTCCCTAAAAACTCTCCCTCTTTGCAAACGCAAAAACTCTCCCTCTTTGCAAGAGGGAGTACGGCAAAGCCGGGAGGGAGATTGAAAATATAAACTATCTCCTCCACCGCAAGGCGGTCCCCCTCCTCTTAAACAAGAGGAGGATATTTTAACATCCAATAAAATGATGGATAAAAAAGGAATAAACAACAGACCGGAACTCAAAAAACTACGCAGAGAATTACGCAAGAATATGACTCCTGCAGAAGTAGTGCTATGGCAACAGTTAAAAGCAGGACGCTTGGATGGGACACATTGGAGAAGACAATATTCTATTGATAAATACATTTTGGATTTCTATTGCCCCATATATAAACTATGCATTGAACTTGACGGAGAAGACCATTACACAATGCAAGGCGACACTAAAGATTTCGATAGAACGGATTTTCTCAATTCAAAAGGAATTGATGTTTTGCGTTTTGAAAACAAAGAGATATGGGAAAATCCCGAACGAGTTTTAGAAACAATAAAACTCAAACTTAAAGAAAAGACATACTAAAACTCTCCCTCTTTCACAAGAGGGAGTACGGCTTTGGCCGGGAGGGAGATTGAAAACAAATCTATCTCCTCCACCGCAAAGCGGTCCCCCTCCTCTTAAACAAGAGGAGGAACAATAAATACAAACGCATAAACTCTCCCTCTTTGCAAGAGGGAGTACCCGAAGGGGGTGGGAGATTGAAAATATAAGCTATCTCCTCCACCGCAAAGCGGTCCCCCTCCTCTTAAACAAGAGGAGGAACAATAAATACAACCCTTTCAACTGTTCCATTGTTATGAAATAAAAAACAACAATGGAACAGACTGTTTTATACACCATCTGTGGCTATGTGGCAAGCATAGGCCTCATACTGGGATTCTTGCCACAGGCAATAACCACCATACGCAGCCGCAACACAAGCGGCATTTCAGTGCCGGCTTTCCTGTTGATGGCAATAGGCGCATTCGCCTTTATGTTGCAAGGAGTGCTGCACCAGCCTAATATCATCTGGTCAATGTTCATCACTAACGCCATCACCGGCACATGCAGCGCAATCATCTTTGCAATAAAAATCCACAACGACTACTTGAAAAGGAAAAAGAACACAAAAAAGTAAAAGAACACTAAATAGTGAAAGGAACATTAAGGGCAACTAAGGAACATTAAGGGCGACTAATGCCTTAGCCCCCTTAATTACCCTTAATTACCCTTAATCACCCCTTACCCCCTTAGCCCGCTCTTTTAACATCTTTTAACAAAACGGGAGGGGTAATTTCTTGAGTTATAACTACCTTTGTACAATTAAAGAAAAGTATTCATTAACGCAAAATTTAACTATATGAAGAAATTTTTACTATC
>JAFNWA010000228.1 GCA_017383665.1 Bacteroidaceae bacterium
ATTCCTGCAAGCTGTGAGGTTGTTCTCACATTGCCCGAGGAGGCTATTGACGAGCTCAAGGAGATTGCAGCAAAGTACGAGGCTCTCTACAACAGCGAGTATGCGACAATTGAGGAGGGCATCACTATCACTGTGAGCGAGACCGATATGCCCGAGACTGTTGTTCCTCAGGAAATTCAGGACAATCTTGTCGATGTAATCCTGGCTTGCCACGACGGTGTATTGCGTTTCATCCCTACAATCCCCGATACTGTTGAGACATCAAGCAACCTCTCTATCGTTACAATTGGTGAAGGCAAGGCCGAAATCAACATCCTGGCGCGCAGTTCATGCGATACAATGAAGGAGTTCCTTGCATTGCAACTATCAAGCTGCTTTGCAATGGCCGGCATGAAGGTTGAACTCAGCGGCGGTTACAGCGGTTGGCAGCCCAATGTGAACTCACCATTATTGGCAGCGTTGAAGACTGCATACAATGACATGTTCGGAAAACTCCCCGATGTACGCGTGATACATGCCGGCTTGGAGTGCGGAATTATCTCTACCAACTATCCAAAGATGGACATGGTTTCATTCGGTCCTACATTGATGTCTCCTCACTCTCCTACAGAGCGTGTTGAGATACCGACAGTGGAGAAATTCTATTCGCTTGTGAAGGCACTTGTCGTGAACGGTGTACTTTAATGCGTTATACATATAAAAACATGAGAGGAAGCGACATCGTTGCTTCCTCTCATGTTTTATAGTGGCTTCCTATTGTTCTATATATTCGTATCCCAAAGCCTTTATAGTTGCGATGACTTTATCTTTGTCTATATTCTTGCCATCAATGTAGGCAATACCTTTGCCAAGGTCAACGCGTACGGATGCAACCCCCTCAATGTTTGCAAGTGCCTTTTCTACATTGGCCTTACAATGGTTGCACATCATGCCGTTTATCTTGAAACTCTTTTGTATTTCGGTTTTCTTGCTTTTGCATATGCGTAGCATGAAAGCAATTACAAGAAGTGATATAAATATAAGGGTTGAGGTAATCTGCCACCAGGGTGTACTTGCTTCGTTGCATAGGTCGCAATGACTCCCACAGTTCGCAGGTATGAACCATTTGGATGGAAGCATATAATCTATCATCAATCCAAAACTTATGGCTCCAATTATTATTGACAGAAGATAAATGACGAGTGTTCTGCGTCCGAGTATCTTGTTTATAACAAGCATTGCTGCCATGTTTGTTGCAGGCCCGGCAATAAGCAGTACCAGCGCTGCTCCCGGTGACAGCCCTTTTAGCATAAGTGCTGCTGCAATGGGAATTGAACCGGTTGCGCACAGGTACATTGGGGCCGAGATTGCAAGTATAACAATCATGTTCAGTAAAGGCAATGTACTTAACTTTGTGAATAAATCATCAGGTACAGCAACTGTTATTATTGCTGCAACTATAAGCCCTATGACAATCCATTTGCCTATGTCCTGCATCATCTCAATGAAACCATAGCGCAGCATGTCGGCGCATTTTTTCCAGAAACTCTTTTGTGCCTCTTCTGTGGCACAAGTGATGGGCATTTTGCCGTTCTCGTCCTTGTCCCAACGGTTTACCGCACATCCACCGGCCAATGCAGTAACCAATGCAACCACAGGACGGCAAATTGCAAATGGAATGCCAAGTACTGATGCTGTTGCAAAGATTGAGTCAGCGCCTGTCTGTGGTGTGGAGATGAGGAACGAGACTGTAGCTCCGCGCGATGCACCTTCGCGTCTGAGCGATGCCGCAGTGGGTATGACTCCACAAGAACACAAGGGGAGGGGAATGCCGAACAGTGCAGCCCAAAGTACCGAACGGAAATTGTTCCGCGAGAGCTTGTCCGCATATATTCTGTGCGGGACGAACTCTTTAAGAATACCTGCAACAAGAAAACCGAGCAACAGGTACGGGGTCATCTCGTTCAACAAGTCTATGACTGGTGTGATGAATTTTTCCATATATAATATTTTTGCATCGTGAACACGATGCAAAAATAAAACTAAAATCCCTAAAAGTTTCTAACTACTTATTGTTAAAATTACTTTTCCACCTCAATACTTTTGTTATGTTTGACTATCTGCAGGTTTATCATGGCCTGTTCATCTCCCATTTCTGCAGCCTTGGTAAAGGCCTTCTCTGCCGCGTGGCGGTGATGTAGGCGGTATTCAATAATGCCTTGCAGGTTCAGTACGCGTGGGTCATTCTTGTATTGTTTAAGTTCGTCGAGCAGTCTGTTGTAATCAGGTGAAGGATTGTATATGAGTTCGTCAACAATGTTGTTGAGTGCTACAGTAGAACTGTCAGGGTTATTACGGTAGTATATACCGCTACAACATGCCATTCGATGTGCAGGGAAGAAGCGCGCCTGTAGCTCTTTGTAAAGTTTCCCGTTATTGTACTGCTTCAGTATCTTTTCGCGTGTGCCGGAGTCTGGCTCATTACGCAATACGCTTATCAGTTCGTTGGCTCCGGGGATACCGATCTCCTCTATATCCTTATATATAATGTTCCAGTTTCTTCCTCCACCGGCAACTTCAAAAATGGAGTCGGGTAACTGGTGGTGCTTGCGAATATGGTCGCGCAAGGCTATTGCGCGATTCAGTCCTTGCAGTGTATTCTTGTCTTCGTACCCCTCGGGAGAAGTGTATCCCACAAACTGTACTGCCTCAAGAGTCGTTGTACTGTCTGCAAGTATCTCGCCGATTATGTTCATCATTTCTTCTATTGATTGGGCGTTGTTCAGATATTGTGGGTCAAGTTTGCTGCTGTTGCTCGTGTAGCGTACGATGTTTGGGGTATGAGTGGCTTCTGATGCACTTTTACTTGTCAGCGGAGTGTAGTATTTTATACTTTTTACATGAGGATGCTCTGCCGAGATGTGATCGGCAATAGTCTTGTTGGGGGTAATTCTGTGGCAACTCATGGGCGGACATTTGGGCATGCAGATGGCAATTGTATCATATATATATCTTGTCCCATGTCTGCCAGTGTATTCACAATGTGTTATTCCGTATATTGTATCACCAACAGCACTCTCCGGCAATGCGAGTGTATAACTGCTTGGACCATGTTTCTGCAATGCCGGTTGGCTCCCGTGTCTCTTGACATACCGTTTTGCGTAGCGTTTTCCTTGTATATATCTTTCAGCAGTGCTGATGCAGGTATCAGGGGTACACAGATGAGTGACAATGACCATTCCCTCGTTCGATGCCGGTTTGGGGGTGTCATAGTCAAAAGTAAAATACCAACTGCTGTCGCTGTGTGCTGTAGTGTAGTCTTCCGGGGCAAATTGCGCGTTGGCAATGCTGCATACGGCAACAAGCAACGCTGTGATGGTGAACTTCTGTTTCATAATGGTCTCTTTTGTTAGTTAACAATAGTCTGTTTCCATTATAAAACATAGCAGTGTAGATTATGGTTCTATCGAATTTATTTTCTCTATTATTGCCGGTAACTGTGCAATGTCATTTATGATGGCTGTTGGGGAGTGTCCCTCTTCAATTGGCTCATCTGCCCAGCAGATGTTCTTCAACCATACTGTTTTGCAGCCAAGGGTAGATGCCGGGTATATATCCTTCAAGTACGAGTCACCAACGACAATAATTTCATTTGCCGGTAATCCTAATGCCTCTACACCCATTGCAAAAAGGGCCGGGTCCGGCTTGCGTATTCCAACGACAGATGATTCTACTACGCTCTTGAAATAGTTTGTGAGTTCAAATTCATTGAGTACTACCGGCATGTTGCCATAGAAATTGGTGACAAGAACCATTGGGAACTGCTTGGCCAGCTGATTTACTATTGCGCGGCTATTCTCAAGTGTCTCTTTTACTCTACGGTAACAGCCTTCTGCTATCTCATTGGCTTTTTGGATTGTGAAACATTCACACGATGTCACTTTTTTAAGGTAGTCAAATTGTATTGCAATCTTTTTTCTCAGCAGTGTGAGAAAGGTGTCCTCCTGCATTATGATTGGAGATTTTGCCAATGAACGCTCACCGTGTACATAAGCACTGCGATAAAGTTCCCTCTCAATTACAATACCTGCCCTTCTGTATTGCTCTGCAATGACTTCGCCCCAATGTATGCCGTTGGTGTCTATGGTGCCACCATAGTCGAATATTATTCCTTTAATTGTACTCATACCCGTTTTCAATCTTTTCAGTCAGTCTTTTACATAGTCTCTCATGTCTCTGCTGTGTGTATATGAACAGTGCCATGAGCACTACAAGTTCGAAAAACAGGTACATCCACAACTCTCCCATAATCATAGAGAAACAGAGCATTATGGCTCGTGAGTTGAATGTCAGGATATTTGTGTATTTCATTAGTGGTAGGCTGCCTTCTCTGAACTCTTTTCTCAAGGAGTCGGGTATATCGGTACCATACCTGTTGTGTACTAGTTTTACAAAGCGTTGGAAGCGTGGTGACATTCTCTCCTGGTTGCTTACATATGCAACATAGGCATTAAGGAATATCTTCCAGAAAAAATTACCGCGCCATGGGGTCTCATCATACTCCTTTTTTACAGCTCTTGAGTTGTGGAATTCATTGCCGTTCTTTTCGTTGGTGAAGTAGAGGTGTATATTACGGTAATAATCGGCAAGCTGACATTGTGAGCCGTGTACCCAAAAACCGCTGAAAGAGGCCAGAATCCAAATGGTCATACCCCAAATGTATTCAGGTGCAAATGGTATGGGTTGGAATGTTTCCCGTGCAGCGATTGCAAAATAGATACAGAAAAACCAGCAGTCACCGGCAAAACCGTCAAGGATGCGTCCCCAACGGGTCTTTTGTCCGGTGATTCGTGCCAATTGTCCATCTGTACTGTCGTAGAGGTTTGCCCACATGAGCAATAGCACTCCCAAGATGTTCCAGCGTAGGCTTTCCTGTATAAAGCACACTCCGGCGGCAATTCCAAGAAATATTGATATTATTGTTATGACATTTGGATGAATGCCACGGTTACGGAAAAACAGGGCGCAACGGAAACCCAGCGGTCGGTAGAACCACATGTCCAAGAACTCCTCCGTGTCGGTTGATTTTATAGATGCCTGATACATCTTTTCCTCTTCTGAATTCATCTTCCTATTCTGTTTTATCCATTATCAATTTTACAATCATCTCTGCAGCCTCCTCGCGTATGGCAGTGAAACTTGGAAAATCGTTAAGGTCAATTGTAAAAATATCTCCTTCTGGAGTAATTATTGCATCACCGCCATATATTGCAAGTCCAATGGCTTTTGCTGCTGTTTGAGCATGTTTTCTTAACTTTTCAGCGTCAAAAGTATAGTTTTTCTGTGTGCCGTTGAACTCTTCATGCCCGAATTTGCCTGTTGTTGGGCGGCAGTAGTGAAAAAAGTGTTTGCCAATGCCATAGAACTTTATTATATCTCCTTGGCAATGCTGCATTTGTATGAAGAGGCTTATGCCTCGTGACTCCAATTGTCTTATAGCAGCAATGGCTTCATCCTTTGTGTGGGCAAAAGTGACATCTTCCTTGTAGTTGCTCCAACCATCGGCCTTTTTTATCCAACAAGGGAAACAGTCGTCAAGCAGTTCATCGCTGTTCTCAATAACCTTGTACTTTGGCTGTGGTATCCCGCTGTTGCTGAGGATTTCCATAAACAACCGGCGTGAACATCTTTCTACAGCAATCGTTGGATTTATAACTCTTGTCCCTCGTGCCTCAGCATCCTTTAACCGCTGTAGCATACTTGCAGTGCGTGACATTGTGCAAACAACACCTATCCCTTGCGGGATGTCTTCATTCTCCTTGATTTGCACAACCTCGGCACCGCGTTTTTTCAGCAGCACACCAATCTGCCCCAATATTGCCGCATCGTTGGCAGTCATATTCGGCGAGTCTAAAGGGTTGCGTGCTATGGTTGCTACTCTAATCATTCTGCAAGGAAACTTTCAGCTTTAACAATATCTCCGGCGTGGTCAATGTCTATGATTTTTCCAAAAGGGTGGGCTTTCAGCTTAAGCCCGTTTTCAACAAGGCTTCTCTGGAAGTTACGCATCCGTTCCTTTCCGCTATCCATGCATCTGTCAAGTATGTCAAGAGCGTTCTCCTGTAGCCCGTATATACCACCTGAAATATATCTTGACATAGTTGTCGGCTTGTCATTGAAGGCTGTTATATTCAGTTCCCCATCGGTTTCGACATAAAGTGGTTTCTCGTCGTCTATGTAATCGGTAACCGCCATTAGTCCGTCGCACTTGCTTGCCTCAAAAGCTTTGATGTATTCGGTAAATTCCTTTTCCTTGAATATTGTGTCAACTGTGGTCAGGCAGAATCTGTCACCTCTAAGCAAATGACTGATAGCATGAAGACTGTGCATTGAACTTGGGGTGTCCTTGACTACAAATTCAATAGGGTATTGCTTTTGCAGTTTCTTCAACATTTCCAGTGTCTTTGGCTGCTGGCTGTTGATGATTATACAGATGCTGCTTGCTCCCAATGATGCAAAAAGCATTACAAGGCGTTCTATGATGGGAATGCCTTGTAATTTTATTAGTGGCTTGGGCTCTTTTACTCCTTCCTGTGTCAAACGGGAGCCTTCGCCTGCTGCTATTATTGCAAATTTCATCCTGTGAAAATGTTATTGGCAACTTTTAATCGTTGTCGGCCTGCTGCAGATTCAGACGGTTGCTGTCATCGCGCTTCTCAAAATAGAGCTTGCGCAACGGATTGCGGCGTGCTTCGGCATAGAATCTGCGGTTGCGCAGTATATCGATGGCTGCATATATTGCTTGACGGAACGAATTTTCATCAGCTATACCTTGTCCGGCAATATCCGATGCAACGCCGTGAGCCGGTGAGGTGCGTACAATAGGTAATCCTGCAGTAAAGTTAATGCCGTTGTTCATGGCGAGTACCTTGAATGGAGCAAGGCCTTGGTCATGGTACATCGCGAGAATTGCATCAAATTTGTCATACTTTCCACTTCCCATGAAACCGTCTGCAGCAAACGGACCATAGCAGAATATGCCCCCGTCATTCATCTTGCGTATTGTTGGGCTGATAATCTCAATCTCCTCCTTGCCCAATAGTCCATTGTCGCCTGAGTGTGGATTCAGTGACAGAACGGCAATTTTAGGTGCATCAATATTGAAATCCTCTCTCAAACAGTTGTTGAGTATGGTGATTTTTTCTTCAAGCAGTTCTGGGGTGATGGCTGCCGGGACATCGCGCAGTGCAAGATGTGATGTGGCAACTGCAATGCGCAAGTCTCCGCTACACAATAGCATAAGCGCCTTGCCACCTTCGTCGCAGCACTCCTGCAGATATTCCGTATGTCCTGGGAATTTGAATTGTTCGCTCTGAATGGAATTCTTGTCTATCGGTGCTGTGACAATGACATCAATTTCTCCTCTTTTGTAGGCTTCGACAGCCTTTTCAAGTGCCTGGTATGCAGCCTCACCAGCTTCTGCGCTGCTGCAACCAAGTTCAATGTGCAACTCGTCATTGTTGCAATTCACGATGTTTAGTTTGCCTGCTTGTGCATCGGCAGCCTTCTCAATGGCATTGTATGTAATCTCCATTTCAAGCGCCTTGCGATGGTAAGCCGCTGCTTTGGGCGAACCAAAAACTATGGGTGTACATATATCGAATATCTCGGGGTTCTCGAATGTCTTGAAAATGATTTCGTAACCGATCCCGTTGATATCACCTTGTGTAATTCCAACACGAATCCTTCCTCTTTCGCTCATTGTTATATCGGTTTTAATTTATTCGTTTTTATGTTATTCAAGATCTACAGGCACTTTAAGAGTGTAGAGTGAAACTTCGAGTTTTCGCATGTATGCGCGCTTTTCTTTGTTGGGCGCATAAACGAAAGCCTCAACCACAATCATTCTGCCATTCTTTTCATCCACTATTGAGTGTGACACAAAAGGACCACCGCCAAACATGTCGTCATTCTTCATATACCAGCTTCCGCGAGCAACGCTCATGTATTTCCCGTTGTATGCTGTTGGCTCTACAGTAACAGTTGCTGCATCAGTCTGTATATATTGTCCGGGTTCTGCTCCTGGAATATTTTCCTTCATTACCGAGTCGCGTTTCTGTATGAAGTACTCTTTAGAGAAGTTATCAGGCGAAGTGTAAGGATAACTGTAAACAGCAAAACTCATCATCTCTATTTTGCTTGGGTTGTTGTAGTCCGAAATCCACATGAAGTTCTGTCCCACCTTGCGCCCGTTGATATTTGAAGGAATCATTATTTCGCATCCGAACTTCTGTTTTACAAGCGCCATTATATCTTTATTGTGTTTGTTTTTAAGTTCGGTAATCTGGTATTCTCGTTCCTTTTCTGTAAAGAAATCAACGATTACTTGGGAATTCTTGTTTACAAATTCACCAAATGATTTGTTGTCGGGGGCATATATGCCCATTACGACCTGCGGCTCTGCATAGATGTTCCTCTCATATCTGAACTCGCTTTTGCTGTGGTCGCTATTGATGTCCACCATTATGATGTTACGGTATGCCTGCTCGGTGCTGCCGAAACTGTTGCTGTTGCGTCTGGTGACTTTGAATGACGCCTCCTGTTGTGGAAGACCAGGGACGGGGGTGTCAAGCGCCTGTTTGAGCGCCATTCCGGCCGAAGAATTCCAAATGTTGTCATCGCAGACCAACAAAACTTCAAATGGCGTTCCCATGGAACTGCGTTTGATATCCAAAGCCTCTTTTATGTTCTTGCCAACTTTCTTGATGCCTTTTAATCCATCCTCGCCACATGAGGTCAGCAACACGATTGATAATAAAAATAGAAATACTCTTTTCATGGATATGCTATTGTTATTGTTTGTTTTCCTGTTTGAGAGTTGATAACATTCCGCAAGCAGCGAAGATGTCTTCTCCGCGTGATGCTCTGATTGTTGTGAACACCCCGTTGTGAGTGA
>JAFNWA010000229.1 GCA_017383665.1 Bacteroidaceae bacterium
ATCGAGGAAAATGTAAAGAACTATCTTGGATAAAAACAGGCTGGATGAGTTACAAGCACGAAGACTTGAAGCCTTATCGTAACGAGGGCGAGAAGGTTGAACAGATTGAAGAGATGTTCGACAATATTGCGCCCGAGTATGATAAATTCAACTATGTCGCTTCAATGAATATAGACAAGATATGGCGCAAACGCGCCATATCGTCTTTAAAGCCCTTTGCTCCACGCAAAGTGCTGGACATTGCCACCGGAACAGGCGACCTTGCCTTGCTCATAGAGAAGTTACTCAAACCCAAGAGCATCATTGGCTGCGACATCTCAGAGGGCATGATGCAGGTTGCACGCGAAAAGTGCAAAAAGCGTGGTGTGACAAATATCGTTTTTGAAAAGGAAGACTGCACGGCCCTCACCTACCAAGACGAAAGTTTCGATGCCGTAACATCATCATTTGGGATAAGGAATTTCCAGGAACTGGACAAGGCATTGCGCGAGATGTGCCGCGTGCTGCGTAAGGGCGGACATCTGGCAATTCTGGAGTTATCGACACCAGTAAAATTCCCTATGAAACAACTCTTCCCGATATATGCGCGCTATGTGATGCCACTGCTTGGACGCATATTCTCAAAGGATGCAAAGGCCTATAAGTACCTGCCTAACTCTATTGCAGCATTTCCACAGGGCGAGGTTTTGCAGAATGCGATAAAAGAAGCCGGATTCAGCAAGGTTGAATTCCATCGCTACACCGGCGGAGTGTGTACATTCTATCTTGCAACAAAATGAAACTATACGGAATAATCGGTTACCCACTTGCCCAATCGGCATCACCGGCATTCTTCAATAAAAAATTTGAGAGTGAGGGCATTGACGCCCGTTACATACCTTTTGAGATTGAGAGCTGCGACGAGCTGCCACGCATTATTGAAGAACACCCCGAACTTTGCGGTTTCAATGTTACCATACCACACAAGTTGAATGTGATGCAGCATCTTGCAGGCATCAGCGACGAGGCAAAGGCAATCAATGCTGTAAATGTGGTTAAGATAACACGCGATGCCGACAACAAGGCGCAATTGTGGGGGTACAACAGTGATGTCATCGGTTTTTCACGATCAATAGAACCGCTACTCAAGCCTCATGACAAGAAGGCTCTGGTGCTTGGTACCGGCGGCGCGTCAAAGGCCATTGTGTATGCACTGCAACAATTGGGTATTGAGGTGCAACAGGTATCGCGCAAAGCAAACGGAAGCGCCATAGCATACGAGGATATTACACCTGAGATAATGCAGAGCCACACGGTTGTTGTAAACTGTACACCGCTTGGCATGGTTGGACATGGCATTGACCAATGCCCACCTATCCCCTACTCACTCATTGGCAAGGAGCACTTGCTCTATGACATTGTATATAACCCCGAGAACACCCTGTTCCTGCAAAAAGGAGCAGCACAGGGCGCAAGAACAAAGAGCGGTTACGAGATGTGGTACTTGCAGGCACTTGCCTCTTGGGAAATTTGGAATCAGAATTCAAATGAATTATGATTCCAAATTCGACAAAGCATGTAGCAATTAGTCACGCGTAGTACCGCGATAGTGGTACCGCGTGGAGTGCGATAAACATGGTTTGTCAAATTATAAGCGGAAGATTCGATAACATACATAGTGATTAGTCACGCGAAGCGTGGGTGCAACTCATGCCGCGTGGGGCGCGACAAGCGAGTGTTGTCAAATCAGGAGCGAATAGCGGAGGATTAGATAACATACATAGTGATTAGTCACGCGAAGCATGGGTGCAACTCATGCCGCGTGGGTCACGATAAATGTATGTTGTCAAATCTGGATCATAAATACAAAAAAAATACCGTGAAGAGTTCACGGTATTTTTTTTGTATTTATGATTATTCTCTCATTTATGGAACATCGGTATAGCTGCCACGAATAATCTGGAAATCGGGGTGTACATTGAAAAAGGCGTTTTCCGCAACCTGAACACCCTCGGGTATGTAGGCAAGTTTTAGATTAGGACACTTTTCAAAAGCCCAAGTCTCAATACTTTGTGTACCTTCAGCCACAACAACAACCTCAACATTGTTGTTGCCGTAAATCAAGTTCTTGCCAATACTCTTCATAGGCAACAACTCAATAGTCTTCATTCCCGCAGGAATATATTTAGGCTCATCGGAACCAATATTATATACAACACCCTTGTAGCTTGTCAATGTAGGATGCTGAGGGTCAACATGTATGTACTCAACATTTGCTCCGTGATAGTTAAGACCGACACGATTAATACCGAAAGTTTCAATATTCTTTCCTATGTAGAGTTCACGCACATTTGCAGGCAGATCCACTGTTGGATTGAAAGAGGTCACCATGTAACCGCCCACACTGTAAGGAGTGACAAAATATCTTGATTTTGTAGTTACAGAACAGATATTCAGGTTCGCCTCATTGTAATCGAACTGAC
>JAFNWA010000230.1 GCA_017383665.1 Bacteroidaceae bacterium
ACGGTTACAGAAGTCCTCGATGAAGAACTCCTTGATTGCCACTCGATCCTTGAAGTAAGCCGTTTCAGCTTCATATGTACATCCGAAACCTCCGCTTTTGATGAAACGGACCCTTCAGCAAGGACTGCACATTGTGCCACCAAATGATATCGGCCTCAAGAATCTCTCCTGAACGAGGGTCAATTGTAGATGGCCCCATCGCATTCGCCTTGGTAGAAGCTGCGTGTGTCAATAGAGAATATTTCATGTCATCACCCTCGGCAGCAATACTGTCAGTGTATTCTGCCACTTGAATTGCATTCTTGAAACCCGCCTTCTCAAAAGCAACATTCCACTCCAATATACCCTTTTTAATATATGGCATAAGGTGTGCAGGCATAGCCTTGTCAACATAGAATACAATAGGTTTTACAGGCTCTACAAGTTCGCCTCGCAAGTAAGCATCCACATCCGACGGTTCCAAACGCCAGCGTGTGATGTAATGCTTGTGCTCCACAGACTGCTGCTCATCGGAATATCTTAGTTTCGACACCGAGAAATAACCAACTCTATTGCTCTCCTCGCGTGCCATCATAGGCTTCTCGGGTAATAATGTCAATGTAGAACTTATTACAGATGTGATATAAACGCTTGAATTACCCTCGATAACCTTTGTGGTAAGTTCGGCTGTGGCTGTCATGTTGTTCTCAAAAGCCCTGATGTCAATAATGCGTGAAAGGTCCGAAATAACGCTTGTACCCAAATTGATATTGTTGAACAGGTCATTGACGCAATTGTTTGAACCGTTGAACAGTTCATTTACACGGAACACAATCGACTGTTTGTCGGGTGCAACCGCAGCAATCTTCAAACGCGCTATTATCGGGTTAACATAGTTGTTCTCCACTGAAGCCTTTATGGCATCGTGTTCGGGGAACTCGGGAGTGTTTCTTTGCTGACGGATTGTAACCTGCTTGAAGAGCGTGTCGGTCTCGAATGTCAGTGTCTGGTTTTGATATACAATACCTTTGTTTACTCCGGCATCGTTAAGCTCTTGCTGAACCTTCTGCAAACGGTTTGTCACGAGGAACTCACGGCCAAGCAATCCAACAGGCATCTCGACATAGAATGTGTCGCCTTTTGTTATTATATCAACCACCGATTTGCACTCGAAACGCTCCTTACCTGTTATCTTTATGTAAGTTGAATCATTTTTTGCCTCAGCAGCCTTTGCAACATTGACGGTGTCAGCAGGCAAGCTCATAGCATGGGTGTTCTCGCAAAAGCCAACAGCATTGAACACAGCCATAGCTGTCAACAGAAATACTCTTTTCATATATCGTTTTGTTTTCATTTATACCCCTTTGTCGAATATTTTTCACTGAAATTTGCTTTTGTAAAGCAAAAAGCTGAAAGAATTTGCAAAATTACGAAAAAATACCAATAAAAACAAAAATAATTGCATGCTTGGCTCTATTTTAACACATTGCTGAAAGTAGTAATATGTATGAACATTGGATTAAGTAAAAAGCATATAACCGAGTGATACTTTAATACGCCAATACCATAGAAGCACGGTGTTCTTCTTATGGTATTGGCGTATTATGTATTGTTTCAATCAGTTATAGTCTCTCATCTAAAGCGGGAAACCATCACTTGTGAAATGTATTTATGTATTAAAGCTGCTTATAGAACTCCACTACAGCCTCAATACCCTTGCGGAAGATGTCGAGGCTGAAGTTTTCGTTTGGCGAGTGGATTGCATCACTCTCAAGACCAAAGCCCATGAGAATGGTCTTAACGCCAAGAATCTTCTCAAAGTCGCTGATGATGGGGATGCTGCCGCCACGACGCACGGCAAGCGGTTTCTTGCCAAACGCTTTCTCAAAACCGGCCTCAGCTGCCTTGTATGCCGGGAGAGTTATCGGGCACAGATAACCCTGGCCGCCATGCATTGGGGTGACCTTTACTTTCACGCAATCCGGTGCAATGGAATTGAAGTACTCGACGAACTGGTGAGAAATCTTTTCGTGGTCCTGGTTCGCGACAAGGCGGCACGATAGCTTTGCATATGCCTTTGAAGGAAGCACAGTCTTGCTGCCCTCGCCCGTATAACCACCCCAGATACCGCAAACATCGAACGACGGGCGACAACTGTTGCGCTCAAGAGTTGAATAACCCTTCTCGCCACGCAAGGCATTTACCTCAATGGCAGCCTTGTACTTCTCCTCGTTGAACGGGATAGACGCAATCATATCGCGCTCAGCCTTTGACATCTCTTCAACATCGTCATAGAAACCGGGTATTGTAATGCGGCCATCAGCGTCGGTCATCTTTGCAATCATCTCGCAAAGTACATTGATGGGGTTGGCTACTGCGCCGCCAAAGTGTCCCGAGTGCAGGTCACGGTTTGGGCCGGTAACCTCAACCTCCCAATATGCAAGTCCACGCAAACCTGTCGTTAGTGATGGCAACTCAGCACTAAGCATGCTTGTGTCGCTCACAAGTATTACATCAGCTTTCAGCAGCTCCTTATTCTCTTTGAGGAACGCATTGAGGCTTGGCGAGCCAATCTCCTCCTCGCCCTCGAAAATAAATTTTACATTGTGTCTCAACAAGCCGTTTTTGACTACATACTCAAAAGCCTTTGCCTGAATCATAGCCTGTCCTTTGTCGTCATCGGCACCACGCGCCCAAATGTGGCCGTCCTTAACAACCAATTTGAACGGGTCGCTGTTCCACAAATCAAGAGGCTCGGCAGGCATAACATCATAATGTGAATAGATAAGCACGGTTGGTGCAGCAGCATCAACCACCTTCTCGGCATATACAAGCGGATTGCCTTTTGATGGCATAATCTCGGCCTTGTCCACTCCTGCTTCAAGAAGCAGTTCCTTCCATCTCTC
>JAFNWA010000231.1 GCA_017383665.1 Bacteroidaceae bacterium
ATTGTCGTTGTTCATAGTTTTATTTCTTTGCAAACATATTATGCTACAAATATACAGCAAACATACGCCAAACAATGGCAGAGGTTTATTTTTTTAAGCAAAAAAGGTTTATTTTCTGATTTATGCTTTTATCATCTGATATGCATCGCGCGCATCACCGTTTGCAAGATATATTACTCCACAGTGTTGAAATCCATATTTTTGCAGAATGTGGTGCATGATTACATTATCGCGGTGCGTGTCGATGCGCACTGTTTTTGTGCGCTCAAATGCCCAGTCAAGCAACAGCCGTGCATAGCCCTTGCCGGGCTTTGCCACAGCAATGCGATGGATAACATGATAAGGTTCATTGTTCAACCACGCGCCATCTTCAATATATGAATATGTTGTGTCCGGACCCGGAATAAAAGCCATTGTAGCCTCAATTTCCCCATCGGTGCCATCAGTCACCACATAGCACACCCCCTGTTCAATATCAAGGCGCACCACCTCTGCCGACGGATACTCCACGCCCCATTGATGCAGGTTACCGCTTGCACGCATAATAGCCTTTGCATGCTCAAAAAGACGCATCAATACAGGAATATCCTCATATGTAGCCTTACGGATAAAAGGTGTAGGTTTCACTCGTTTGATCTCATTTCTTAGTTCATCACAAAACTATGAAAAATAATCATCAGACACCACCCTATTGCTTTGAAAATTTACATATCACCTGCATTATATGCTTAATATTGTCCGGTGCATAATGCCGTACAAGTGTAACAAACAAGCAACTCAATGAAAACGCCCCTGCAACTCCACTCTTCACTCGCCCGGCTGCAGCCACCTTGGCCACTTCGTTGGCATGTCGCAGAGAGCGCAGTTCGTGCAACGAAGCAATGTCATGGCAACTATTTCCCTTCCTTTTCATCCTCTTCGCTATTTTCAAAAAACATCCTTGACAAATGCTTCACAATTCCATCAATAAAAAGACGCTCACGCAGCATATAGACAATCATTGCGGTGAGAAGCAACAGCAACGCAACCACAACAATTGATAGTGGCAACCCAATGTGTGGCAACAGCAGAAAGACTATTGCAACCATCAGTGACAGATATGCCACAAAGAGGAGCATGAACAGTACAAAACCGCAAATAACATCGCCAAGCAGCAATGAGAGGTTCTCAATCAGATGCAGTTTGCAGCCATCCATGCTCCTCTTCACATATTCAAGAGCATCCTTTGTTATATTCCCAATATCGGCTCTAAATCCCATACAATCTACCCTTCAATGTTGCGCATCATTCTTCAACGACAACCTTCTCCTCGACCTTGCAGTCACATCCCTCCTTGCCGCAGCAACCGGCATTGTCAAAATGCCTCTTGAGGTCACCGAGTTTATCCTTGATATCGCGGCGCATATCCTCGCCCTTCTTTGGGGCAAACATCATCATCACCAGGCCGCCGGCCAACATTCCACCGGTAAAGGCCAAAAAATTGCAGACTTTCATAAAAACATAATTTAGCGGTTAATACTCTCAGGTCCAAAGGCACTTAGGGCGCGTTCAAGCAACAAGAAATAGTAAAGGCAAAAGAAAAAAACATCGGTAACTTTCTTGCTGTTTTATCCCAAAAGCACTACCTTTGGTTCTCCTGTGGAATATAAAACAACTGCAATATGAAAAAGTGCGCTACAATTATATTTTATTCAGCATTATTTCTCCTTTTTTCCTGTACAGGCAGCAAGAGTGGCAAAAACGAACAACCACAAGCGCCCAAGGGGAGCGAGATAAAGATTGACACCATAAAAATTCACGATAAATACACCTTTGCTTATGTAAAGGAGGATGCCCCCATCCTGACTATTGATATAAACCTGCCGACCATAGACCTTGGCAATAAGGAGAACACCGCAAGGCTCGACAGCACACTTGCCTTGGAAATATTCAGCCTTCCATTCACCTTGCGCGAATCTTGCGACAGTTTCATTTCCAACCAAAAAAAGGATTTCGACTGGTTGCGCAATGAATACCATAATCTCAAAGAAGAAGGAATGCCACCGGGACTGATGCGACAGTATTGCGACATTGTCGGTAAGACCCTCCGGGGCTACAAAGGATACATGAACTACATCGTAAGCCGTGAGGAATATTACGGTGGTGCACACCCCTACACCTATCATATCATTCTTAATATTGACCCCACTACAGGAACCGAAATAACATTCTACGATATCTTCAAAGAGGGGTGTGAAGAGACACTGACAGCCATGCTTCTTGACAAGCTCATGAAACATGCCAATGCATCCACCATAGACGAACTGCACGAGAAAGGCTATCTCTATCTTGACACAGGTCTGTTCATTTCACAGAACTTCTTGCTGGGCAATGACAGTGTTACATTCCTCTACAACCGTTACGAAATTGCCCCTTATGCATTGGGCGATATAAAATTGACACTTGATTACAGAACATTAAAAGATATAATGAAATAATGGAAAGCATCATAAAGTATTTCTCAAACCTCAGCGACAGACAAAAAGAGCAGTTCGCTGCGCTCTATGACCTCTACTACGACTGGAACAGCAAGATAAATGTAATCTCACGCAAAGACATCGAGAACCTCTATCTGCACCATGTGCTACACTCGTTGGCGATTGCAAAGTACATAACCTTCAAACCCGGAACAAAAATAATGGACATGGGTTGCGGTGGCGGTTTCCCAGGTATTCCTCTTGCAATAATGTTCCCCGATGTGCAGTTCCACCTTGTTGACAGCATTGGCAAGAAGGTGCGCGTTGCAGGCGAGATAGCAAAGAGTATTGGACTCACCAATGTTCGCACGAGCCACAGCCGTGCCGAGGAAATCAAGGATAAGTACAGTTTTGTAGTTAGCCGTGCCGTAATGCAGCTGCCCGACCTCGTGAAGATATGCCGCAAGAACATCTCCAATGAACAGTTCAATGCC
>JAFNWA010000232.1 GCA_017383665.1 Bacteroidaceae bacterium
GATATCATCAGCTCGATGTGCATGCACTTTGAGTGGAATTTCACGATGAAGTACAGGCAGCATCGCATCCAGTTTCATATCAAATGAAGGCTTCTTATGATGTTCGGCAGACCATTAGTCTCCTTAGCCCCCTTTTTGAAAACCTTATAAATTTTTCAATATGAAACTAAAATCTTTATTAACCGCATTATTCGTAATGCTCACGACCTTTGCCATGGCACAGGTCGAGGATGGAAAGGTTTACCGCATTGTAAGTGCCAAGTATGGCACAGTGATGTCGGAAAGCCCAGTCCTGCACACACTTTCTTGTGCGTCAAAAGGCACAGCAACAGACTACCACGAGATGTGGATGTTCAACGCTGCCGATGACGGCAAGTTTACAATCCGCAATGTCTATACACAGCGTTATGTGCAGTATGAGACCGGGAAGAATGTCGTATGGAAGACCGGTAACACCTTGACAGGGTTCACTGTTACAGAAAACCCCATTCTCAAGGGCTGTTACAACATAGACCTCACCCCTACAACGAACTGGGGTATGCACTGTGACGGCAGCAGCAACATTGTACCCTGGAGCTATGGCCCGGATGGTGGCGAAATCTCTGGTACAGAGTGGGTTTTCGAGGAGGTAAGCCTCACTGCCGATGAGCTTGCCGCTGCTGCTGCAACATATCAGGATTATGCAAAGGTACTTGGCAATGCCGATGCCATTGCCGCTAAAGTGAGCGCTCTCTTTGAGGACAATGCCTGCACCACAATGAAGGCCGAGTGGGCTGCAAAGGGTGATGCCGAGGTACTTGCTGCATTGGAGGATGTTCCTGCCGACCTGCAGCAGGCGGTTCTAAAGATAAAGAACAACACTTGGGATGCAGTTACACGCGAGAAGGAGTTCCGTATCTATGACTACAAGCCATACAGCAACCCCGAGGTTTGGGCCGAGCGTCTTTTCACACGCCCCTACAACCGTATAAACAACCCTACAGGTATAAGCACAAGCGACTCAAAGAGCTTTATCTATGTGTTTGTTGAGAACATCCCTGAGGGTACAACAATTGACCTTGCAGAGATGGCAAGCACCAAGTTCTTTGGTAACGACACTCCATTGAAGGAGGGCTTGAACATTGTACCTTGTTCAAACAAGGACGGATCGCTCTACATCCGCTATGTGTGTGAGACAGCCATAGACGGCAAGAAACTTGCCGACTACCCTACCGTCAAGGTACATGTTGAGGGTGGTTATGTTAACGGTTTCTGGAGCAAGGAGCGCGGTCACACCAACGAGGATTGGGTATATATGCGCGACAACATGTTCAAGAACCCCACAGCTGTGCAGGCCGCCGGTGACCTCACCGTGCTCAACTTCCGCACATACGAGTTCCTCAAGGAGTGCCCTAACAACATTGAGGGCGTAATGCGTCTTTGGGACTTCTGGAACAGCCGCCAGAACCACTACATGGCTCTCGACAAGTACTATGAGTGGAGAAACAACAAGCAGCTTGCAATGAGTGACGACAACGGCTTTATGGATGCAAGTGCTTACCGCACACACTACAACAACAATACCCTGAATACAATTGTGAACTATGACCTGCTCATTGCCGATGCCGGAAGTTCATGGGGTCCTAACCACGAGATTGGCCACACAAACCAGTATGCGTTCCAGATTGTGGGTACATCGGAGGTGAGCAACAACGCGCTTACAAACTTTGCAATCTTTGACCAGGGTACACATGTGAGCCGTGGTAACAACATGGAAAACCAGATTCTTGACTTCGAGAACAGAATTCCTTATGTTGTACGCGGAGAGGGCAATTACGGTTCCAAGTTGTTCAGTATGACACGCATGTACTTCCAGTTGTTCCTCTACTTCCACGCTACAGGCAAAGATACCACATTCTACCCACGCTTGTTCGAGAAGTTGCGTTACGACCAGCTGCCGGGCTGGAGAGTAGGTTCATGGGACGAGCTTGACGAGAACGGTTTCTACAAGAACTCTGTAAATGCGGCCGAGGACCAGTTGAAGTTTGCCGAGGCTTGCTGTGAGATTGCACAGATGGACCTCAGCGAGTTCTTCGAGGCGTGGGGCTTCTTTATCCCAATGAAGAATGCTTTCGTTGGTGACTATGGACACCACTGGGTATATCTGCTCGAGGAGGATGCCAAGGCAAGCAAGGCACGCATGCAGAAGTATGAGAAGAAGGGTGGCCACCTGATGTTCCTTGAGGACCGCGTACGCCAGTCACCAAGGAAGAAGAGCCCATTCTGCGACGGAAAAGGATACCGTGTCAACTATGCCGACTGGGATGGCGAGACTATCGGTACCGTTGGTAAATTTGGCCAGTGGATGGACTATATTGACGAAAGCGTGAAGGCTCAGGGCTATTACTACGCAGTTTCAAAAGGCCAGGTAATAATCAAGGAGGCAGCGGGTGCAAGCGGCGCTCTTGGTTTCAAACTCTACAATGCTGAGACAGGCGAACTGCTCACATACACAAACAAACTGGAGATGAACATTCCTACATCGGCAAGTGGTGCCGAGTTGAAGGTTGTTGCTGCGCAGGCCGACGGAACAGACTATGTTGTGCCTCATGCATCAGAAGGTCCCGAGTCAATGCAGTTGGAGGCTCTTGAGGGTTCATTGCAATCGGCAAGTTACATCACTGCGAGAGAGGCCGCTTCCGAAACAGAGGTAGCCCGATACTACGCCGAAGCAATTGCAGACTTGAAAGCTCTGTACACAGAGGCAAAGGCGGCTTTTGACAATAAGGACACAAGCAAATATTCATATGCCGAGTGGAGCATAATGCTCGACAATGAGCGTAATAAGGTTATTTCGAACAAAGATGCACGCATAGCTCTCAAAGAGGGAACTGAATTCATAATAAGAAAACCGTCTAACCCCAACAGATACTACTATGTAACAGCCGACAATCCTGTTTCAAAACTCGAAAAGAGCCCCAAAAACAGCGATGAGATGTGGATGATTGAGTACGCCGGCAAACCAGGAGAGTATTACTTAAAAGGCGCGGCAACAGGTTACTATGTAACTAACATCACCACATCGGGTGTTTTCCTTGACAGCAAAGTACAGCAAAATGCCATTAAAGTAACTCTCAGATACACAGATGATGCATATGTAAACTTCATGGTCGCAGACAACCAGAATATCGCTATTGGTTTGGACAATACTAACCTTGTAGCAACCTCCACAGAGAGCGATGCTTCTAAATGGAAAGTGGATATCAAGACCGACAATTCAATGGAGTTCTACAAAGGTGCTATTGAGGAGTTGATGAATGAGGCAAATATTAAAATAACCGAAATTCTGAACCTTGACAGCCTGCAGACAATGAATATTTTCAACAGCAATATCATTGTAACAGACAACAACCTCAACACTTATGCTCTTAACCTGTTGGATACCTATTATGAGGTTTCGAACAACATGGAGAATGCAACATTTGCCCAATTGTACAAGTACGCAAACACACTGCGCAGCCAGTTAGTAGATGTTGAAGGCAGATACATTCTAAGCGCGCCTGTAGTTACAAAGGGCGAGAGAGTTGCATGGTGCTACCTCATCAGTAACACAAGCAACAACTTTGCAAGTATCTATGGTGGAACAACTGCCAGCCGCAAGGGCCGTGTGGAGATGAGTGATGAAATCACTGACGATGCTTTGTGGAGTTTCGCATCAACCGGCAAGGCTAATGAGTACAAACTCTACAATGCCGGACAGGAAGGTTTTGCATACAGACAGGGCACAAAGGACTACATCTTCACCGGAAATGACAATGGTTACCTGCCCATAACCGTTACATACAACAGTGAGAACCAGGGTCTGTTGCTCAGCACAAACGGAGAGGTTATCTATGACAATGGAAGCAATGTCAAATTGAGTGATGATGAAAGAGATTCTACCTATTGGAGAATCCAGACTGTGCTGATTGAGAACAACAAGGAGGTTGCAGACATAATCACAACAATTGAGAGTGTGATTCCCGAGGCTACCGGCAATGGTGCAATCTATGACCTCAGCGGCCGCCGTGTAGAGAACCCGACAAGAGGTATCTTTATCCAGAATGGCAAAAAGGTTTTGGTAAAGTAATTGACAAAGTATTCCTATAAAATAGAATGGCGGCCTTGCGGCCGCCATTCTATTTTTGTCATAAGCAGCAGCATTGGTGCTATTGATATAGCAATAAAACTGTAGGGAGATGACATGCCGTGTCCGCAAAAAACACAAACACCGGGCGAACACATCGGTTCGCCTCTACAGGTTTGGGGTGCATGGAGGATGTCTGCATAATTCATAGGCCTTAGCGAGGCGAATGGGATTTTCGGAGTACTCATATACCTTATATAATTATAACAATCCCATTTTTTGCTTTTTTGCCTAAAATACACTATTTTTGGACTGTGTTATATTGGATTATTCTGCAAAATAACAAAACCTTAGAATATGAAATTAAGAAATCTACTACTGACTGTTTTTATGCTTTTGGTGACAGTGGCTGCAAATGCACAGCTAACCACCAACAATGCACAGCGTTATTATGCCGAGTTCAAGCACTATTTCGTTGATGACATCTGCACAGAACTTGCGGTGCCATACTCGGCCATGACCGACGAGCAGCTGCGCACTACAATGAGCGCTATGCCCGAGGAACTTGTGAATGTTGCGCTCAAGGTGAAGAACAATGCTTGGGCAGAGCGTGAGAAGGAGTTCCGCGTGTTTGAGGCAAAACCGTACAGCAACTCCTACAATTGGAAGTTCCAGATGAATGTGAGACAGTACAGCGAACTGCAGAACCCCACGGGTATCAGTGCCGACAATGAGTACTTGCTCATCTTCGTGGGTAGCGAACTGCCTGACTCCATTTGGATGGAACTCTCTCCTGTTGCAGGAAATATGCCCCGTCCATTGATGACAAATGTGTTGCAGAGTGGTTTGAATGTGGTGAAGATTCCCGACACCGAGGGTGATGACCGCATGTTGTTCATTCAGTATTATGTTGACACAGACAGCAGTGCCACAAGCAAGAAACTTGCCGACTATCCCAATGTGCCCATTCACATCGAGGGTGGATATGTGAACGGTTACTTTGACCTTTCACGCCACACCGACGAGGATTGGCGCTACATGACACAGAACATGATGAA
>JAFNWA010000021.1 GCA_017383665.1 Bacteroidaceae bacterium
ATAGAACGAACTGTAATTCAGGCTCATGGCTGTATAACTCATAGATGATGTCTTAGCACTATTCTCAAGACCACCTGCAGCATCTAAAGATGAGCAATAATCATAAGAGAGATTCCATGAAACATTTTCCCAACGCTTATAAAAGCGTCCCAGATCAGCATGAAAACCGCTTGAAATGTTACTATATTCATTCGCGCTCAGATAATGATTGGCAATAGAAGCAACTCCGGTGAAATATGATACATTCAGAGTCATTGGCCTATTACCCACCGGTTCTTCAGGCATGGTCTCTTCCAAATTGCCAGCAACGGGTTCCTGTGCATATAACACAGACAGCGCAAAGCAGAATACAAACATCAAACAAATCTTCTTCATAAATTTTCAAAATTTAAAAAATGTCATAAAATATCAGTAGAGAGCACCGCTTTTGGCAAAGCACGGCAGTTGTAGCCGAAAGCCATAGCCTCACCATAAGCACCGGCTGTACGCATGACAAGTATGTCACCCCGTTCTGTTGCCGGAATCTTGCGGTCACGACAGAATACATCAGATGACTCACACACGGGACCCACAACATCATACACCTCATCGGGCTTTGATGATGTCAGATTCTCTATGCGATGATATGCATCATAAAGCGCAGGACGAATCAGATCATTCATTCCGGCATCAACGATTACAAACTGTTTGCAACCGCCATGTTTCACATAAGTCACACGCGTCACGAGACCACCACATTGTGCAACAATACTACGCCCCAACTCAAAATGCACACGCTGTCCCGGATATAATTTCAGGTTGTTGGCGTATGTTGCAAAATAGAGGTCGAAATCGGGCACCGGGTATCTGTCGGGGGCATCATAACGCACGCCCAAACCGCCACCCACATTTATATGTGGCAACACAAGACCGCGTGTCTCGAACAGCAGTTCTTGCAGTTCATTTATCCTGCCGCAAAGAGCGATGAAATCATCCATTACAAGAATCTGTGAACCAATGTGGAAATGCATACCGACCAAGGAAATATGTTCCATGCCTTCAATGATGTCAATAACCTCATCAAGCAACTCATAATTGATTCCGAACTTATTCTCGGCCAATCCGGTGGTAATATTACTGTGTGTATGCGCGCCCACATTAGGATTTATCCTTAGTGCAACCTGCGCCACCACCCCACGCTCTGCTGCAAGAGCCTCAATAGCCTCCAGTTCCGGCACTGACTCTGCATTAAAACAGAATATTCCGGCATCAAGAGCTTGGGCAATCTCCTTGTCGGTCTTACCCACACCTGCAAAAACGATTTTCGAAGCAGGCACACCTGCTTTCAGTGCAGCAGCAACCTCGCCACCACTTACACAATCGGCACCCAACCCGGCCTTTGCAATTATTTCAAGCAAACGGGGGTTAAAATTTGCCTTTATCGCATAGTGCACATCAAAATTGCCATAACGGGCAGCTTCATTACGCACTGTTGCAATGGTATTTTCAAGCAGTTCCACATCGTAGTAGTAGAACGGAGTTTCAATACCTTTGAAACTGTCAACAGGAAATTTCATTGTCCGAATCATTTATCTGAACCGAATATTGACTCACTCAACGAGCGCAAAGCGCGCACCTTGTCCTCCTCACGCACAAGGAAAGAGATATTATAGTTACTGCCTCCGTATGAAACCATGCGGACAGGAATATCCTTCATGGCATCCATTGCACGAGCCTCGAAACCAACATTTTCCCAGTTCAGGTCACCGACAACGCAAACGATACACATATTGCGGTCAACAGTAATAGTTCCAATCTTCTGCAATTCCGCAACAATATCATCAAGTCTGCGGTCATCATCAATTGAAACAGACACACCAACCTCGGATGTACAAACCATATCAATAGAGGTCTTGTACTTCTCGAAAATCTCGAACACCTTGCGCAAGAAACCATATGCAAGCAACATTCTACCACTCTTTATCTTAATGGCTGTGATGTTTTCCTTTGCAGCTATGGCCTTGATTTCGCCAGGACGGGTGAGATTATTGTCAATGCGTGTACCCTCTGCAGTAGGATCCATTGTGTTAAGCAAGCGCACAGGTGTACCGGTCAATTTTGCAGGGAGAATACATGTCGGGTGCAGAATCTTAGCGCCGAAGTATGCAAGCTCTGCACTCTCCTCAAAATGTAGATTACGCACCGGTGTCGTGTTTTCAACCACACGGGGGTCATTGTTGTGAACACCGTCAATGTCAGTCCAAATCTGAACCTCCTCGGCCTTCACAGCCGAACCGATGAGAGTCGCAGTGTAGTCACTGCCACCACGCTGCAAGTTATCATAACTACCCTCGTGGTTCATACAGATGAAGCCCTGTGTTATATATATGCGCTTCTCGTTGTTATTGTCGAGCAGAGGAAGCAGATGCTCGCGGATATACTCCAAGTCTGGTTCTCCATTAACAGCAAGACGCATGAAGTCGAGAGCGTTAAGCAGCTCCACATCGATGCCCTGCTCCTGCATATAGAATGTCACCATATTGGTAGAGATAATCTCACCCTGAGCTACAATTTCCTTCTCTAGTTCATCAGAGAGCTGGCGTTGAGCCAAATCGCGCAGATGAGCAAAAATCTCATTGACTTTATTTGTTGCAGCAGCCTTGTACTCCTCGCTCTTGTAGAGCTCGTTGATTGTCTGCATATACTTTGCCTGCAAGAATGTAGAGTGCTCACACGCGCCATTGGCATTGCCATTGCGCAAATAGTTTGTAAACTCAATGAGCGAATTGGTTGTACCGGACATTGCCGATAGAACAACGATTTTTGTTTCACCGTCATTGATAAGATTAACAACACTCTGCATACGCTCGGCAGAACCAACTGATGTTCCGCCAAATTTCAATACTTTCATATATCTTAAATTTTAAATTTCCACTTTAGTAATTTTTCGGTCGGCACAACGATACACTGTTGCAGGGTAATCTTTGAGCCACTGTTCATTGTGCGTAATCATCAGCACCGCCATGTTCTCTTCTTTAGAAATCTTATGCAACAAACTCATGATGTAATCACCTGTTGCATGGTCAAGGTTGCCGGTCGGTTCATCGGCAAGCAACAGTGCCGGACGATTAAGTATGGCACGGGCAATGACAATGCGCTGCTGCTCTCCACCTGATAGTTCATGAGGGCGTTTATACCCTTTCTGGGGCAAGCCAACGAGTTCCAAAACCTCCCTTATGCGCTCCTCGCGTGCAGCCTTCTCCTTCCATCCTGTACATTTCAGCACAAAATCAAGGTTATCGTGAATATCCCTGTCTGTCAGCAATTGAAAATCCTGAAACACAATTCCGATACTCCTTCTCAGCTCCTGCAGTTCCTTGCTTTTAATATCACGCATGTCATAGCCATCCATGACCTCGGCATAACCGTCAACTATATCAAC
>JAFNWA010000233.1 GCA_017383665.1 Bacteroidaceae bacterium
ATCGTACTTTTTCTTGGCTGAACGCATTGATTGAAATGAACATAATCGCAATGGCGAGAAGAATGATTTTTTTCATAGATGTAAATGTTATATTGTTAGTATTCTATATTGAGTTCTTGTTTGGCCGTAAATTTACATTTTTTTTAATGCATATACAAATAAGATAAAAAAAACTTGGATGATTTAGTTGAATTAAAAAATTTTTTAATTATCAAAGTGTAATTACTTGTTAGCCTTGCACATATCTCCTTGGTACCGGTAGAACATTTAACTCGGAAATAAAAACAGAACTGCGTCGTTTAGGTTATTCAATTCGTCCAGTTGTTAGATAATGCAACAGACCATAAATTGTTATCACAAAAAAATGACATCAACCCAATCGGGTTGATGTCATTTTTAATTATCAAAGTGTAATTACTTGTTAGCCTCGCGCATTTTCTCAGCAGCCTTGTTCTGCTTCTCAATCTTCTTAGCCTGCTTCTTAGCCTCTTTCTCAGCAGCCTTTGCAGCCTTAGCCTCTGCCTTAGCGTCAGCCTTGTTACCGGCAGCCTTCTCGCCTGCACCCTTTACAGCAGCCTTGCCTGGAGCAGCCTTCTCGCCGGCACCCTTAGGACCTGCAAGGTCAGCAGTACCCTTTGCACCTGCGCCCTTTACGGCAGCCTTGCCTGGAGCAGCCTTTGCACCGGCAGCCTTTCCACAAGCCTCTTTCTCAGCAGCTCTTGCACCAGCAGCCTTCTCGCCTGCAAGCTTTACAGCCTCCTTAGCACCAGCCTCTTTCTTGGCAGCCTTTCCACAAGCCTCTTTCTTAGCAGCAATCTCGCCAGCAGCCTTCTCGCCAGCAACCTTTACTGCCTCTTTCTCACCGGCACCCTTAACAGCAGCCTTCTCGCTTGCAGCCTTCTCACCGGCAACCTTCACTGCTTCTTTCTCGCCGGCAGCCTTAACAGCAGCCTTCACACCAGCAGCAGCGTTTACACACTTAACATTCTTCTCTGTAACCTCCTGAGCATTAACTGTTGCAGCAAAAGCAACGAGCAATGCAGACATCAAAAATTTAACTTTCATCGTTTTAATATATTGTTAGAAAAATTGAATCCCTCAAAACGGAGCGCGAAATTACTATTTTTCAACGACATAACAAAACTAATGTGCTAAAAAATGCATATTTGATGAAAATAAATTACACTATGGCACTGAAGTGTTGCGGCAAAAGTGAAAAAATGGCTAAAAAGGCATGAGTCCCGGCTACATTCGTTGGCTTGCGCTTGCACTTTTGTCAGCGCCGGTTTCTTACAATGCACGCTGCATCACAGCTCTATCGCCTTTCATTCTCCTTCCCACTTTCCGCGAGTGAAGTCCGGGATTTCAATAGGTGCACCACCATTGTTTGCCGATGTGTCTGTCAGTTCTACAAGGCAACTCCACATGGCGGCATCATATACATTCATGTCAAGTGGCAATCCCTTCCTGAGGCAATGTATCAGACGGCAATCCATCGCATAGTCAATCCAACGGCGGCCACAAAGTTCTGTGCCGCGCTCTTTATATTCGGCAACGAACGGGTGTTTGTATCTCTCTACAATCTCATCGCATGCAGTGCCGGTGATTATATTCTCGCTATCGGGAGCGAATGCATACATTGGTACGGGATATTTTTGAGCAAATCCCTCTGTGCCACTCACGAGGAACGAACGGCTATAAGGCCGTGGCAAAGAGATGCAGTGCTGCACAAGTATGGTCTTGCCCTTTTCTGTGGTAATGAGCGAGCTGTTCATTGTTCCACTTAGTCCATCTTTGTCCCCTATGCGCATTGATGAAACAGAGACAATGCTTTTCATCCTGTCTCCACGGTTAATATTCATTGCAAGTGCAATAGGCCCAAGTCCATGTGTGGGGTAGGGGTTGCCGTTGTGCTTCTCCATGAATTCCACCTGCCAGTTGCTCCATTTGCGCTCGCCGTTGTCGTTTGTCGATATGCGCTCACGCAGGTCGTGCAGGTATGATCCCTCGGCATGTACAATCTCGCCAAGCACGCCCTGTTGCGCCATGTTTATGGTGCATAGTTCAAACTCGTCATAGCAACAGTTCTCCAGCATTATGCAGTGGCGCCCGGTCTGCTCTGCAGTGTCAACGAGTCTCCAGCAGTCTGCAACAGATGTTGCAGCCGGTACCTCTGTTGCTACATGCTTGCCCTGTTGCATGGCATACACGGCAATGTCGGCATGGCTTGTCCAGTCTGTGCATATATACACCAGGTCAACATCGGCTTGCCTGCATAGCTCTTTCCAACCATCCATGCCGGTATATGTAGCCGGGAGAGTGTCTCCACTCTCAGTAATTATATTGACGGCATCGTTGATGTTCTCTTCAACAAGGTCACACAAAGCAACAACCCTGCAACCATCGATGTGCATCATGCGGTGCACAGCGCGCTTTGCACGCACTCCAAGCCCCACGAAACCAATCCTTACACACTCGATAGGTTCGCAGCATAGATTCATGGCACTGCTATATGTGTTGTTGCTTTTATTCATTGTCTTTTTGTATGCTTTTGCAAAATAACAAAAAATGTACCGGCTTTCAAAGGTTGTAACACTTTTTAATGTGTTATGTGGTGTACTTTCTTCTGTAGTATGTACTACTGTTACAACCTTCTCAGCTTCTCTTTCGCCTCTTTGTTACCGGCTCTTGCCGCTTCATAATAGAGGTCCTTGGCAATGCTCTTGTCGCGCGACACGCATTTGCCCTCCAAGTAGTAGTCGGCCAGGCGCCTTGTACCCTCGTGATTGCCGGCCAGGTATAAAGCCTGTGCATACTTGTATGCCTCGTCGAATCTCTTTAGGCCATCGAGCCGGTCAAACATATAAATCATAGCCTTTTCATTGCCCAAATCGGCAGCCTCTTTCATGTAACTAAACGCATCCTTGCCGTCTGCAATCAGCAGTTCTGCATACTCGTACAAGGCATTAGGCTCTTTAAGCTCGGCTGCGCGATTCAGTAAATTGCGGCTTTTTATGCTGTCTGCTGCAACAGAATTGCCGTTGCGGTAGCGACAGGACATTTCATACAGCGCCAGTGGCTCTTCATTTTCTACAGCCATCTCATACCAATGGAGAGCAAGGGAGTCGTTGCGCTCAAGGATATCACCCTTTTCAAACTCCACAGCAAGGTCATACTGCGCCTTGCCATGTCCGCACTTTGCTGCTTCAAGCAAGAACTTCATAGCCGCAGACTTATCTGTTTTCAAGCCTTTGCCGTCGCGGTAGCAAAGCGATACATAGTACAATGACGGTGCATATTTGTACTGTACAAGTTCGGCAAAAATGGTAATGGCATCCCTGTAGTTGCCTTTGTTGAAGTAGATTACTCCCTTCTCGTGTTCATAGGCGCAGGCGGCCTCCTCCTCCGCAGTCAGTGTCCTCTCTTTCTGTTCGGCTTTCTGCTGTGGTCGTGCATTCTGCTTTTCGCTTGCACCGTTGAGTCTTGTCGTTGTTATGGCGTCATTGCTGTAGAGTGATGTCCCGTATCGTCCTGTAACATCCACAACAATATTGCAGCAGTTGTTTGTGTTGTAGAGCTCTACAATGGCTTCGCCATTCTCGCCTATCTCAATCTCGGGTACCCATACGAGTGTGCGGCGGTAGTCATTCTTCTGTGGCTGCATCTTGCTGTAGTCGGGCGAATAGAACTGCTTGCTCTCGCTGTATCCCTGCACCGATGTGTAGCGCATCGAACTGCCGGTGGCTGCAAATTCGGGAACAATCGTTTCCTGTTTCTCCTTCTCGGTATATGGTATCAGACATGCCACATAGTTGGGGTTCATGGGGTAGTTTATGCCGTCGCCCCCGGTATCCCTTAGCGCACTGTTGAAACGGTGGCTCTCGGGGCAACCGTCAATGCCGTTGCCTGCAAAAAGATACATCTGTGACAGGAACCCCAAGTAGAATTTCTGCATTGCAATCTTGTTGTCGAGCATATTTGCAAGTGGCCCCCAGTAGGTGTCACGGTTCTCGAACTGCTCGCGTGTCTTGGCATCGCTGCGTATGACAATCTCCTTGAAGTTTGTCATCTTGTCGGCATCGGGCAGGCCGCGCAGGTACTCCTTGTCGGGTTGTGGAACGGTGTAGGGGCTGTACTCGCCAAGCACCACCATCAGCTGCACCCAATAGGCCCAGTTATAGTTGTGGCGCTTCATTGCACTTGTCACCACATCGGCTGCCGTGAGCGTGTGGTCATACTCCTGCTTTTTTGTGATTGGAATGGCCTCTTTGCCAAGTCGCAGATTGCCAATGTATTTTGTCATTGTGCGCCCCTGTTCCTTTAGGGAAAGGATTTGCCCCACCTCGTGTACAATGGTTCTTTCACCAAAGAAAGTGTTTATCCACTCTTTCTCGTCTTCAAGATTGGCAGGTTCCTCATATACAATCGCATCGTTCTTGATATTTTTGTATATATCATCCTCGTAGGTGTTGAACTCGTTGAGGAATGTCACATCCTGTGCATATTCCCACTCATCGAGGTAGTTGAATCGCATTTCGCTGTGTGGCGGGCGCTCGTTGACCTCTTTCTTGCGTTTCTCCACAACATCCACCGACGAGAGCATATATTCAAACGGGTTCAAATGAACAAGGCTGTCGGCAGTGCTCTTTGTCATAGCCTCGCCAAGGTGGCGCTCCCAATAGTCGTAGAGGCGGAA
>JAFNWA010000234.1 GCA_017383665.1 Bacteroidaceae bacterium
GAAAAGACCATTGAGTTCGAGCACTTCAGATATGCCGGTGACGGTAACTATGGTAACACAAACCCTGCACCAGAAATTCCAATGCTTGGTCGTTGGACCAATGGCCTGCACACCGAACCAATGGAATTCGGATATGACCTTACAGACCTCACAGACGGCTTTGACCGTAGCATGCCTCTGAAATATTTCTTCATCGTTGAAACACGCAGTTGGGGCAGAGGCAGTGGCAAGATACACAATGCATCAATAATGGACTATGAGTTCAATCTTGACGGACAGGAAACCCCATTCGACATTGGTAACGGAGTGGAGATAAAGAGCGCAGGAAACAAGACTATCATTTCAGTTGTCGTTTATGGCGAGGAGTACTATGCACCACAGAACCTCTCGCTCAACGAAAGAAGACTCACATGGACAAAGCCTCTGCGTTCAAGCCACAGCATTAACAAATACAAGATATACCACAACAAAGAACAGATTGCCGAAATGGATGCCACAGCTCTAGCGTACACCATTCCAAGCAATATTGAACTAAGCGGAACATTCAGTGTTTCTGCGATATATGACAATGGCAAGGAGTCACAGAGAACAACTGTTCAGACACCGGTTACATATGACAGTGAGAACAAGGTTATCAATTTGAAGAATTCAGGTTTCAGCATTCCTAATGTATTTGACCAGAAACTCGACAAAATGACAATGGAGTTCTACATTAAGCCAAACTCTCTTAAAGACTGGAATCAGAGTGCCGGACCGGGATGGGGTAAATTCATGATGCACGCCAATGCAGACGGCTCATTTACAATTGGTTGGGACACCAACAACCGCAAGAGCACAACATCGGGCACACTAAAGGTCGGAACCTGGACACATGTTGCCTTTGTTGTGGACGGTGCCAAGATGTATATATATATCAATGGTGCACGCAAAGCTGCATTCTCGGCCAATTCATACAGCGGCGTTGGTGGATGGGGAGATCTTGTTTTCAGTTCAAACGGTGAGAATAATGCACAGGATGCAAGTTACGACGAAATCCGCGTATGGAACAGGGTACGCACAGCCGCAGAGATAAAGAACAGCATGAATGCACAGTTCTCGGGCAGCATACTCCCTGATGGTCTTGTCGCATACTATAAGGGCGATGTCATCACAGAGAATGGCACAGCAATGTTGCGCGAGTGTGTAAGCGGCAATCATGCCGAGATTCTCAACTACAACTATAGCATTGAGACAAGCAGCAAGAATATGGGCAAGACTTCGGCCACACTTACTGCAAACATAGACCCAGTTGCAGAGACCATCTACGCAGGCATACCGGTGAAGCTGTCAGCGACCTACAGCGATGCTGTAACCAAAATGACATGGAACATCCCTGATGCAGGCATCAGCAATGTTACAATTGCCGAGCCTACCGTAATATTCACATCTGCCGGTGAAAAGAGTATTACAATAACAGCCGAGGACAGCGACGGCAAGACTGTGAGCGAGACAATTACAGTAACCGTAAACGAAGAGCCTGAGCCAGACACCACATTCAAGGTAAGCAAGACTCCGATAATTCTGGGTGAGAAGGTTATATTCATAGTAGAGAACCCGAAGCTGGGTTACACATATGAGTGGTCAACCCCGGGTGCCAGAGAAGAGAAGGCCGAGGGATTACGCGTGAACGCTATATATGACCAGGGCGGCACACACACCGTTACACTGAAGGTAACATCCATCACGGGCAACAAGACAGCAACATCAAGCTACGACATTGATGTCCTCGATTCGGAGCCTGTCGCCGCATTTGAAGTCAGCCCGGCAATAATAATGAAGGGCGAGACAACATACCTCACCGATATTTCAAAATACAGCCCTGAGGGTTGGCAATGGACTATTGAAAGTACAAGCAAGAAGTATGTAATCAATGGCCAGCACAGCAGTTTTACACCGGGTGCGAGTGGTGTGTACGATATAACACTAAAGGTTGACAATCTTGTGGGTACAAGCAGCACCAAGAGGGAGCGCGCACTCATTGTGTGCAATGCCGACAGCAAGAACGGTCTCAACTTTACAGGCCGCGACAACGCCAAGGTTACAGCACCTGTTACTGCGGGAAGACATGATGCCTTCACCGTCGAGTGGTGGATGCGCCCCGAAAACCTTACAAGCAACTGTCTCGGTATTGGTGACAGTGAATCGACATTCTTTATCAAGACCGATGAGAACGGCAAAATGCATGTATCGGCAAACGGTAATACTGGCAAGAGCAGTACAAACAATTTCGTTATCGAAAATGAGTGGCACCACTATGGTGTAATCGTTGCCGACGGATATGTTGACTTCTACCGCGACGGCGAGTACTACTCTACCAGCTATGTATCACTGAACGCATATGTTCCATCATTGAATAGTTTCTCTATTGGCAAGGACAACGCAAAGATGAACGGACAGATTGACGAGTTGCGTGTGTGGACAAAGAGCGTGAAGTATGACGACATGATGGCTGTCTGCAACGCTCCGCTTGAAAACCCGGCATCAATGGATGGTCTGTTGCTCTACTACGATTTCAACCAGAGCGGTGGCGATGTCATTGACCGCAGCGGCAACGGATTCGACGGAGTGCGCAGTGGTTTTGGCCCCGACGGTGACGCATGGGGATTGTCAAGAGGTGTGTTCAGCCTCAGTAGCGAGCAGGGAGGTATGAGTGGTGACATAACATCAAAGTACCTCACCAACTACCGCGCAGCATTCCAGCACAGCAACACCATGGTAAACACAAATGCAAGTAACCGTTTCTACCAGTTGACAGGTTGGACCATTGAGAACGCCGTTACACAGGGCAACATCACAACCGGTGCGCATGTCGATGCAGAGAAGGACAAGTGTATGACATTCACAGCCACATGGGACGGATTCAGCACCTTGAGCAACCACAAGGTTTACCAGACAGTGACCTTGCCAAAGGGTGTATATACCTTCACCGCCAACTATCACGCTAAATGGGAGGGACAGTGCGGCAACAGCTATGTGGTTGTTGACGATGCAAAGAACATCCCCGGCGTGGCAAGCATTGAGAATGCACTTGCATACACACAAATGGCCGCAAAGGGTTCTGCAATGTCAAACAAGGTGGAGTTTATCCTCGAAGAGGAGACAGAGGTTTCACTCGGTTTGCTTGTGAAC
>JAFNWA010000235.1 GCA_017383665.1 Bacteroidaceae bacterium
GCGCATCGTGGTTCTGCGACACCATGCGAGCAGGCAGAGGCGAAGAGATATTATATGAGCATATGGCCTTTGCAAGGCACAATGAGAATGAATGCCTAATAGTTGTAGACAACGGAATTGTCAAAGAGATAACCTTGTACAACAATTACCACAAAGAGGGGGTAACACCATTTGATTTTTGCAAGGCATTGGCCGAGAATTTTCCTTGGGAAAAATTCCCCGAATATGAAGAGACACGTTTCCTCTTGCGGTTCAGCGACTACAGGATTGATGAGAACGGCATACTACAGGATTGCAATGTGCAATGCCTAAGACCCGATGAGTATGAATCAATGTCCCAGGATTCTCCATTAATAATGGCCGTCAAGGCTGTATTGAAGGATTTGAAGCCCTGGCCGGTATGGTACATTAACGGTAAATTTGAGACAAGATACCTTAATTGTACTTACCCCTTAAAGAAAGGAACCAAAGCCCCGGATGACAAATTGGGGAATTTAAAAAAATGGACACATTAAAAAGCCTTACATCATCACAGCCCTGTAGCAGCCGCCGGCAACAGCCTTGACAAGACCTTTCATCTCCATTTCAAAAAGCAGGGGCAGCAGTTTGTTTATTGGAATATTCAACTGCACAACCATCTGATTTACTTGTAATCCGTCACTGCTGTCGCGCAAGGCAGTCATTACAGCAGCCTCCTCGGGCGAGAGTTCTGGAAAAAGTTCTGTCTGCCGTTCTTCTGCACTCTTTTTTGCTGTGGCCGTCTCCCAGTTCATAGCCTCTACAAAGTCGTATGCACTAGTTATGAGCGCAGCCCTGTTGCGGCTCACAAGTTCGTTGCAACCTTGTGAATACTGGTCATTTACACGGCCGGGGAAGGCAAAGCAGTCGCGGTCGTACCCCATGGCGAGCGAAGCGGTGATAAGAGAGCCACCTTTTGATGCAGACTCCACTACGACAGTGGCATCGGCCATGCCGGCAACAATCCTGTTACGCTGCACAAAAAACGGTCTCAGAGAATCTGTTCCGCTCATGAATTCCGTGAGCAGACCGCCGTTCTCAAGCATCTGCTTTGCGGTGGCACGGTGAGCATTGGGGTAGATACGGTCAAGACCGTGAGCAAGTACTCCAATAGTTGGCAAGCCGGCTTTCAGTGCCGCTCGATGGGCGCAGACATCAATGCCGTAGGCAAGACCACTTACAATGAGCGTATCGGGAGCGAAGCGTGCCAGGTCAGCAACAAAGTTCTCGCACAAAGCCTTGCCATACTCGCTTGCATGACGCGTACCCACGATGGATACAATGCGGTGGGCATTCAGGTCGGCATTACCGAGCGAATGCAGCACGAGCGGAGCGTCGGCACACTCGGCAAGGCGACAGGGATAGGCCTCATCACCAAAGCAGATGAGCTTTATGCCTTTTGACTCAACGAACTCCATCTCCTTCTCGGCAAGTTCCACAAGCGAACGATCGCACAACAGCTGACGAAGGCGTGGCGATGCACCGGGCACAATGTCGCCTATGTTGTCGGCATTCTCAAGCAGTTCCTTTGCACTGCCTACGGTTTCAATGAGCTCCCTTATAAGAGCAAGTTGCGGTACCTGCACCCGTGAGAGTGCAAGCATCGCAACCTGTTCGTTCAGCATATTGGCAGCCACAGCTGTTATTTCAAGATATTGCAGAAGGTAGAATCCTTCATGTATTTAGCAAATTCCAAATCCCCCATAGCCTTCTTTGCCAATGAAGGGTCGAGTTCAACTGCTCTTTTCAAACCATCGTAAACAAAACTTACATTTGAAGTACGAGCACCAAGAAGGGCTTTTATGTAGTAGGTTATAGCATCGGGGTTCTCCATCTCATCAAGTGTTTCACGCGCAGCCACATAGTTCTTGTTGAGAACCTGAGCCAACAAAGCACTGTTGGTATTCTTACCATTCAACAATGCTGCAGCACGACCATACTCACCCTGAGCAATATAAAGGTTACCAAGAGCCTCGTCACCGGCCTTTGCATCAGCGCCCTTTGTCATGAAAGCTTCAGCCTCAGCAACATTTCCCTCAAGCAATTCAAGATAACCAAGATTAACCATTACCTCAGGTGCTGCTTTAGCAACATTCTCGGCCTTCGCAAAATAGTTTGCAGCTGTGCTATAGTCACCTTTGTTGTAAGCTATTAC
>JAFNWA010000236.1 GCA_017383665.1 Bacteroidaceae bacterium
ACTCAGCCTGAAGGCGAAGCCCTACCCCACTAAAGGAGAAACTGCGGTTCAAAGAGAAATTATGCTCAAGATACCCTGGCATACGGTTATTGACTGTATTCTGCGGCAGCATATAGCGCTCGCCGACAGCTGAAAGCAGATAGGAGAGATTGAGAATGGGGTTCTCGAGCGTCAATGTAAAAGAGCCTGAGTGGCGTGGAGTGTAAGGAAGTTGATGACGGTAGTTCTTTGCAGACGCATCGGTAACATCGACAGCATACTGGAACGAATAGTTAGCATCGAGCATCAGCGCAACCTTGAATGGCAAGACAAAACGCACGGAAGTTGAAGCATCGACACCCCAAACATCGGCCCGTCCGAAATTCATCATGCGCCATATATACATGGTGGGTAAAGCAACAATCTTATCCCGTACATTATTATAATAGCCATCGACTGTACAAGTAAAATTATTGAAGGAGCCACTACCCGACAGGTAGAGTGTCGCACCCACATTGCATTGCGTTGCCTTCTCGGGCTTGAGGCCGACATTTCCAAGACGCAGATAGTAGAGATCGGCAAATGTGGGCACACGACTGGCATCCTTTACCGAAGCACGAAGATGAAGAATATCACTGCCGAGAGGAGTGACCACTACGCCCAACGATGGAGAGAAACGGAAAAATGGAGTCATGCCTTCACCACCTCGCACATCATCAACAACAGATGTCGCCAAGAGTGATGCCGAAATCCTCGCTCGCCAAAACTCGTAATCGACAACCGCCACCACCCATGAGGAGAAACGACGCGGCGCCTTGCTATCCTCGAAGTTGTTTTCAAGCATAGAATAGGCTACATCGGTTGCTAAAGAGAATTTCAGGTTTTGCAACGGACGATATGCTGCTGCCATAGATGCATACCACTCATTCTGGATGTTTATGTCCGTTTGCTCACCAGAACTATAATTGGCACTTGTTTCGCGATAGCGAGAATAGTTGTAATCATATTTGAACAACGCCTGCAACTCCCAGACATCACTTATTGAACATCCGTACTTCGCCTGAGCAAAGACATTCCTGTTCCATAGCCTTTCACGATTCTCCTTATTATAAAGATTTACCGCACCGGGCAGACCGCGTTCGGATGAATAGCAACCGAACTTTGCATCGAGCAACCCGGCACCAAAACTGGCATCAACTTTAGCCTCGAGAGAAACTGTATTGACATCACTATCGCGGCGTTTTTCACGCGTATAAAGTTTTGAGTTCTGCAGCGTAAAGGGATACATGCCGTCACTACGCAGATAATTACCGTTGAAGGAGAGCCCCCAATCCCCGGCCGGTTTGTACCTATGAAAGAACGAAGCACCGGCATAGCCGAATGAACCGCCTTTGACCTCAACATTTGTCATGGTCCTGGCAAGCGAAAGTGTGCGCAACGACAAAAGGGTCGAAGATGAATATTCACGCGCGCTGCGCAGGAGCTCGTCGCCACCCAAACCCATAGCCAATGTGACAGCAGAGAGGTTATTCAAGGGGAACCGGCCAAGATCAACAACCCCACTCTGCGCATCGGAAACGACTACACCGTCATAACTGACAGCCGTATGCTTTGCGCCCATGCCACGCACCGAAACCGTTTTAAGACCACCGACTCCACCATAATCCCGCACATTGACACCGGACATATATTTTAGCACATCGGCCACACCTGCATATCCAAGACGGTCTATTGTTTCGCGTGAGACTTGCCGTAGCGGAGCTGCCGATGTTACAGAGAGCGGCAAGACCACCTCAACAGCATCGACCTCAGGG
>JAFNWA010000237.1 GCA_017383665.1 Bacteroidaceae bacterium
ATTACCGATGCGAGCAAAGCCGCAATCTCCACATCCTCGCGGCGTGTAAACGAATGAGGGAAAGAGACCGGATCATTCTTGATAAATTCCTTACAATTGTAATGTGTAAACTTATCGTCAAGAACGGTCCTGAGATGTTCCATGGTATTAGAGATTTGTTATAGCCTGTTCCAAGTCACTGTATGTATCGTCACATGCAGGTACAAGAGGCAAGCGCAAGACATTGTTTATGCGACCATGTATGTTGAGCAACGCTTTTATGCCGGATGGGTTTCCATCAACAAAAATTAGTTGAAAGAGCTCATTAAGCCTGTCATGCTGATTACGGGCATCACCAACTCGTCCTTCCTGCATAGCGCGTACAAGTGCTATCATCTCCCGTGGATAGGCATTGCCGAAAACAGAAATAACACCAACACCACCGGCTTCCATTATATCCACTGTGAGCGAGTCATCACCTGAAAAAACATCAAAGTGAGGAGGTTTATTGGCAATCAGTTCCTTGATTTGTGCAAGATTGCCGGACGCGGCCTTATAACCGACAATATTAGGACAATCATTTGCAAGACGCACAACTGTTGAAGGAAGTATGTTCACACCCGTGCGACCCGGGACATTATACATGTATATTGGCAGGTCCGTAGCCTCCGCAATCGCTTTATAATGACGATACACACCCTCTTGAACCGGTTTATTGTAGTATGGTGCAACAGAGAGAATAGCATCAACACCTGTCAGGTCCTCGGTTTTCAGTTCCTCGACAACATTACGGGTACAGTTACCACCGACACCCAGCATTATAGGCATGCGGCCATCAACCTGTTTTATAATGCGCTTTCGAATCTCGCGTTTCTCCTCACATGTCAATGTAGGGGTTTCACCTGTCGTACCAAGCACGCACAAGAAATCGGTGCCACAGTCGATATGCATCTGCACCAGACTCTCCAATGCAACATAATCGACCTCACCGTCGTTTGTAAAAGGAGTCACAATTGCGACACCCATACCTTTTAGTGTTTTTCGCATCATAAAGAATTCTCTAAATTATTTCGGAATGCAAAATTACATCAAATTTTGCTAATTATTATATTTATTATAATAAAATCTGCTATCAAAAGATTTTTATACTTCAATTATTGCAACATATTCAAAAACTCCTCCTCTGTCACAAGGCGCACTCCCATTTTATTTGCTTTCTCAAGTTTAGAAGGTCCCATATTTTCACCGGCAAGAATAAACGAAGTGGACTTGCTAACACTACCTACGTTCTTTCCGCCATTGCGTTCAATCATCTCCTTATACTCATCGCGCGAGTGATGTGTAAAGACACCACTGATAACAATGCTCATTCCTGCGAGAATATCGCTTTTCTCTACACCGGTCTCTTCCTCCATCTCAAACTTCAGCCCGGCATCCTTGAGGTTTGCCACAAGTTGCAGGTTCTCCTCCTTTGCAAAGAATGCACGCACAGCACCGGCAATGCGCTCACCAATCTCGTCAACAGCCTTTAGTTCATCAAAAGAGGCAGCCATGAGCGCATCGATATTGCCGAATGCACGAGCAAGACGCTTGGCAACGGTAGCACCCACAAAGCGTATTCCAAGAGCGAAAAGCACTCTCTCAAACGGTACTTGAAGCGAGGCCTTCGCTGCGTTCACAATATTCAGAGCCGATTTCTCACCCATACGCGGCAAGAACATCAAATCCTCGGGCTGAACAGTGTATATATCGGCAATATTCTTTATAAGTCCATAGTTATACAGTTGTTCAATTGTTTCCGGGCCTATCGAATCAATGTTCATTGCCTCACGCGAGACAAAATGTTCTATCCTGCCTTTTATCTGTGGTGGACAAGAATACTCGTTCGGGCAATAATGTGCAGCCTCACCTTCATAACGCACCAATTGTGTGCCACACTCGGGGCATTTCGTTATGAAAGCGACCTTTTCGCCAAGCATAAAACGAGCATCCGTATCCACTCCTGTTATCTTGGGTATAATCTCGCCACCCTTCTCCACATACACCATATCGCCAATATGCAGATCAAATTTTTCAATAATGTCGGCGTTATGCAATGATGCGCGTTTTACCATAGTGCCCGAAAGTTGTACAGGGTCAAGATTCGCAACAGGCGTAACAACACCTGTACGCCCCACCTGATAGGAGACCTCATTAAGGCGTGTAACAGCACGCTCTGCCTGGAATTTATATGCAATTGCCCAACGCGGCGACTTGGCCGTGTAGCCAAGGTTCTTTTGCTGACGGAGAGAATTGACCTTGAGTACAATTCCATCTGTTGCAAAAGGAAGGTTCCTGCGTTCAGAATCCATTTTATCAATAAAGGCAAACACCTCGTCAATGGTGCGACATTTGCACATCGTATCAGAGATCTTGAAACCCCACTCCTTTGCAGCAGCCAAATTCTCAAAATGTCCCTCTGCCGGCAATTCCTCACCAAGTAGGAAATAGAGATACGCATCGAGCGAACGCTTGGCAACGACCGAAGAGTCCTGCAACTTGAGTGTTCCTGAAGCTGCGTTACGAGGGTTTGCAAACAGTTGTTCCCCGGCAAGTGCACGCTCTTCATTAAGGCGTTCGAACACAATCCATGGCATAAGCACCTCACCGCGTATCTCAAATTCGGCAGGATAACCGCTGCCCGAGAGCACCAATGGCACGGAGCGTATCGTTTTCACATTGGCAGTGACATCATCGCCCTTTTCGCCATCGCCACGGGTGACAGCACGCACAAGTTTTCCATCAATATATGTCAATGAAATCGAAGTGCCGTCAAACTTCAATTCGCAGCAAATTTCGAAATCCTCATTCAGCGTACGCTTTACCCTATCAAAGAAATCTGAAACCTCCTCCCTTGAATAGGTATTGCCAAGCGACAGCATTGGATATTTGTGCTGTACCTGCTTAAACTCTTTTGTTATATCCGAGCCCACACGCAAAGAAGGCGAAGTGGGATCATACATATCGGGATTGGCGGCCTCCAGTTCTTGAAGCTCATGCATGAGCATATCAAATTCAATGTCACCTATTGTAGGCGAGTTGAGGACATAATAGTTGTGGTTATGCAAGTGGAGTTGCTCTCTCAGTTCAAGTATGCGTGCTTTTGAATCCATCGGTATTCTCTTTTCCTTGTGCGAAGATACAAAATTATAACAAAAAACAGGAGCGAATTCATATAGAATAGCTCCTGTTGCATGAAATATTAAAGAGTTTTAGAACCCGGCACAAGTAAATGTTACCAATCGATAGCCTCTCTTGTATATTGTAGTAGTTGTTGAGCTCACATTGTATGTAACACCCAATCCCTTATCAGCCTTTACATATCCGGCGCCAACATTTGAAAATCCCTCTTTAAGCAATGACTGTGCATAGATATTCCATGCCCCCAGATAGCGTCTTGCAATGCTTTGATGTCAGCGCAGAATTCAGCCATAGTGAGTTCGAGAGGAGTGATTACGCCGTCAGCAACTTTAACGAAGTTAGGCTCAATATCGTACTCAGCACCTGACCAC
>JAFNWA010000238.1 GCA_017383665.1 Bacteroidaceae bacterium
AGAATAACAATCCTATCGTCAGACAACTGTATGCCGATGTCTCATACAAATGGTTGAACTTGAGTGTGGGTGCTAAGGACCGTGTTGCAGAAATGCGTGATTTTGCCAGTATCGACAAAGTGAGTAAAAATCAGGTGTTGGGCTCTTTCCGGTCATTGGTATTCAATGGTTTGTGTGATTTGGGTACTGGAGGACTTGCATACAGTGGGAACAGTTCGCCAATTCCGCAAGTGCGCCTTGAAGTTCCCGAGTATGTAACAATAAAGGGTACAAAATCTCTTTTGCACTTGCGCGGACATATTTCATACGGAATTTTTCTTGATAGTAAATTCCAGGAGAATTTTACGGCTATAAATTCTTCTGCAAAATATAACAAATATGCTCTTTACCACAGCAAAGCTTTTTTTATGAAGGTTGGTAATGAAGCAAAGTTTCCCCTTGAGGTTGAGGGTGGCCTTGAAATGCATTCTCAATTTGGTGGTGATGTCTATACTCATGCCAAGGGCAAGTATTTGTCTATGCCAACCCGTTTCAAGGATTTCTTGAAAGCTTTTATCCCGACAGGTGGCGATGAACTGGTGCCGTTTACGGAACAGTCAAATATTACAGGTAACCAGGTCGGGAACTGGCATTTGGCTTTAACACTCCATACAAAGCCTGTTGATGTACAACTATATGGCGAACATATGTTCGAGGATTTTTCTCAATTGTTCTTTATAGAATATCAGAATAATATCAATAACAAAAGGACATTTGTATATTATCCTTGGCGTGACATAATGATAGGCCTGTCTGTAAAGAATAAGACCGGATATTTGGATTTCATATCAAACATACAGTATGAATATGTTTCGACCTATGACCAGAGCGGTGCCGGTTACAATGATCCAAGTGATTATTTTGTAGAGCAGATGGATGGCCTTGATAACTATTACAACCATGCCATTTATAGTGGATGGCACTATTACGGAATGGCATTGGGCAATCCTTTGGTCTATTCCCCTTTGTATAATACAGATGGTAGTCTTGAATTCAAGGCTAATCGCATGCGTGCTCACCATTTTGGTATAAATGGTGCTTTGGGGCGTAAGAAGGAGTTCTTGTACAGGTTTATGTACACATATAGTGAGAACTGGGGAACCTATGTGAATCCTTTTTTTGAAAAGAAATATACAACTTCTCTATTGGCCGATTTTATTTACGCTCCGAATGAGCGCCCATGGCTTTTGTCGGCTTCGATTGCATATGACCACAGTAACCTGATCGGTAATAATGTCGGTGTAATGCTCTCTTTTGTCAAGGTGGGATTTTTAAAATAAAGAATGTATGCTGAGAAAAATATTTTATATCTGTTTGTTACTGTTCATTTGTTCATGTGAAAGGATTTTTATCAATGGAGATCTCGATGGCATGTGGAGATTAAGGCGTGTTGAGAGTGATTCTCTACTGGAAACTCCTGACAGTATTTTTTATACATTCCAGCGCCATCTTGTCACAATAGGTATCTATTCCGAGACCGAACACCCCAAGAATTGGTATATGGGTTGTTTTGAGTATGATGGTGATAGTATAAGAATGAACAATTTTTATCGCTATCCGGGAACAGATGGCATACGCATCCCCTCTGAGTTAGGAAACCTCTACATCTATGATACCATAGCAAAGTTTAGAGTAGAACATTTGAACAACGATGTGCTAATACTTTCGTCATCTGATACCCAATATACATTTGACAAGTGGTAATTGTTTGAATATGGAAAAGGTCACTGTCCTTCTATCTACATATAATGGTGAAAAATACCTTGCCGAACAGTTGGAGTCATTGGCAGCCCAACAAGGGGTAGAGGTTGAGTTGCTTGTGCGTGATGACGGCTCAAATGATGGAACCGCTTCAATTCTTAATGAGTGGCAGGATAAGGGTTTGTTGTCATGGTACAGAACTATTAACTTGGGCCCGGGAAAGAGTTTTATGGATCTTCTACAAACTGCCCAATCCGGCAGTTACTATGCATTCTGTGACCAGGATGATGTGTGGCTCTCCAATAAGTTGCAGATTACCATGGACAAGATGAAAGAGGTAGAACTCGCCAATCCGGGCAAGCCTGTAATTGTTCATACGGATATGAATGTCGTAGATGAGAAACTCAATGTTGTTCATGACTCCTTTTGGCGTTCTTCTGGTCTTCGCCCTGATATATTGCGTACATTCCCGTTTCTTTGTATATGCAACTGTGTCAATGGGTGTACAATAGTTATGAACAATGCAGCCCGCGAACTTATACTTGATAAGTATGTAGAGCACGATGTGATTATACATGATGTCATATCGGCACTTACAGTTGCCTATCATGGTGGTATCATTGACTATGTTGATATTCCGACAGTGCTCTACCGCCAACACTCGTCCAATGTGGTGGGGGCTATGTCATACAGCAAGTGGAGTGCGATAAAAAACAGGATCTCTAATATCGGTAGTGTGATAAGGAAGAACATCATATTGTTCAAAGATGTGAATAAAATAGGCAGGATAAGTGTGTGCTCTTATCTTTACCATAAAGTAAAATATATGTTGATGAGATAGAAATGCAACCGAAGATTTCAATAATAACAATAACCTTCAATAGTGAAAATACTGTTGAGGAGACAATAAAGAGTGTGATTGCCCAAGAATACCCTAATCTGGAGTATATCATAATTGATGGTGCTTCAACAGACGGAACACTTGAGGTCGTGAATCGGTATCGTGACAAGATTGCGAAGATAGTTTCAGAACCGGACAAGGGCATCAGCGATGCCTTCAATAAGGGAATAAAGCATGCGACCGGAGAAATAGTCGGAATAATAAACTCAGACGACATCCTTCTTCCGGGTGCGTTGCAGGCTGTGGCTGATGCATACGAGGAGGGTATTGGGGTTTATCGTGGAAATATCTTTATTTGGGACAGTAAAAGCGATACCAGAATCCAGGCTTGCCCATCCATGAAATTCCCGTTGCACACATACAAGAAACGTATTGTGTGTCATCAGGGAACTTTTGTGGCCAAGTCTGCTTATGAAAAATATGGTGCGTTCAAGACACACTTCAGGTTCATGATGGATGTTGACCTACTCATACGCTTATATGAGGCAGGTGTAAAGTTCAAATACATCCCTACGGAGCTCGCCATGTTCCGTTTAGGTGGTGTCACCAGCAGTTCTTTTCTCAAGAAGACCGGTGAATTGGAGAGGCTATTCCGTGAAAATGGTGCAGGCTGGCTCTATGCAAAAAGCCATGTTATACTCTTTACTATAACAAATTCTATCCTGACCGTGTTGCGTTCATTGGGACTTGGAGTTATCATCAAAAAAATAAAGTTTCGCCTTTGCCGTTGAAAAATAACTATAAATCTTGGAGTAGAACTGTTTTTTGTCGTATATTTGGGTGTAAAGATTGTTTTTGAGCTTGTTACTGTCAAGCCTTGATGAAAATGCGTGTATTACAAGTCATAACCATGTGTGAGTTGGGCGGCGCCCAAACTGTTGTCGCAAATATTGCAAACAATATTTGCGGCAATCATGATGTCATTGTCGCTTCTGGTGAGGGCGATGGCAAGATGTGGAATATGCTTGACGCCAAGGTGCAGCGTGTGCATTGCAGGCACTTGAAAAGGAATATATCGCTTTTAAACGATATACGCGCATGGTATGAACTCCGTAAATTGTACAAAAAATACAAACCGGATGTAATTCATCTTCATTCATCCAAGGCCGGCGTCTTGGGCCGTTTGGCTTTCCCGTCGAAAAAGATTGTCTATACCGTCCACGGTTTTGACACAGTGCGCCTTGCGAACCGCAAATTCCTGTTCCTGGAAAAGATGATGCAGAGGTGTTGCAGAGCGATAGTCGCTGTGAGTGAATACGACAGGCGTAACCTAATTGCCGAAAATATAAAGAAGAATGTCTCCACCGTGTACAATGGCACATTGCCATCGGAAGTTACAGAAGGCCTTTCGTTCGGTATCCCGTCAAAATACAAAAAGACAATCCTGTGTATTGCAAGAGTGTCATATCCAAAGAACAGCGTTCTTTTTATGGAGGTTGCCAAGCTGTTGCCGGAGTATGCCTTTGTTTGGATTGGAAATAAGGAACCTGTTGAGGGGGCTCCCACGAATACATTCTTCCTGGGTAACATTCCCAACGCTGCCATGTATTGTTCTTTGGCTGATGTGTTCATGTTGCCATCTGACTATGAGGGGCTGCCAATCGTTATCATTGAGGCTATGAGCTATGGCAAACCCATTGTGGCTTCAAATGTGGGAGGTATCGGCGAATTGGTACATAATGATGTCAATGGCTTTACTCTAGAGAACAAGGCCGCTCTCTTTGCCGATAAAATAAATCATATACTTGAGGATCACAAAGTCTATGACCGTATGTCCAAAGCATCGAAGAGTATGTACGATAAGGACTTTACCATGGAAAAAATGGTAGGAGAGTACAGAAAGGTATATAATGCCATTCTTGGCAAGGAGTGCTTCTGAAAAAACGCGATGTTACGAAAAAAACTATAATTTTATTATTGTTATCTATTCCTCCACCTCGCAACCGTTGAACATGAAATCCTTCTCGGCTACATCCTTTGGGAATGTGTAGTAGGTCATCTCGGCACTTGAGCGCACTTCACCGTCATATCTGATTTCGGCTTCGATAAAGACAAACATACGCTTAACCTCCTTGACGCGGCCGCGTATCTCAATTTTAATCTCTTTGCCGGTTGGTATCGGCTTTTTGTATTTGATGCTGAGGTTTGTTGTCATACCCGATGTCTGGAACTTGCGGGCAATTATCCAACCGCCAATCTCGTCGAGCAGTGTTGCCTGTATTCCACCGTGCAAAGTGTCGAGCCATCCTTGATAATTGCTTCCCGGAGTCCAAATTGATACAATGTCATCTCCATCCTCATAAAACTCCATCTTCAAACCATAAGGATTTGTCGGTGCACATGCAAAACAGTTGTAACCTTTATCTGTAAGTCCGGCCCAAGGGTTTATAATCTTCTTCATAAATCTGTTTTTATACTTTAGGGCAAAGTTAACTCAGTTTCAGTTATTCCGTGTCAATTTTGCCTTTATTTTAGAAGCTGTTTAAATTTCTAAAAAATATTTTCTTATAGCAGTTTGTCATTTCGCCGTTTTTTTATATTCAAAAATGTCTGTTTCTTTCTTTTTCGCAGTTACATAGCCCGCTATGTGCCCTTGAAAAATAAATAAACATCCAATTTTTGCTCTATAAAAAACTTGGCGATATAAATTTAAACAGCTTCTAAGTTTTCTTAATATTTGCAATCTTCTTTTGAACACATTTCTTCCTGCTTTTTATTACCTTCGCGCACTGATAAAATAAATGTAAGATAATATTCATGAAAAGAACCCTTTTTTCACTCTTGTTGCTGTTTGCATCAATTGTTTCCGGCAATGCACAACTCTTGTACAAGATTTCAAAAAACAGTCTTGAAAAGCCATCGTACATAATAGGCACATATCATATGGCTCCGGCTTCGTTTGTCGATTCCATCCCCGGTGCTATAGGGGCGCTTAATGCTGTCGATGTGGTTTGCGGTGAGGTTGTTATGAGTGAAATGACCAGTAAAGAAAATGTGAAGAAGGTCAAGGCTGCTATGCTTTTACCAGACGGCAAGTCTTTGGTCGATGTGCTCACAGCCGAAGAAATGCAGCGTTTGAATGATTATATGAGCGAGATTATTGGTATGAACCTTGATAACCCCATTCTCAAGAGTCAAATGGGGAAGATGACACCAATGGCTATCTCGACACAGCTGCAACTTGTCCAATACATGCAGAACACTCCCAAGTTCAATCCATTGAAACTTATCGACGATTATTTCCAGAAGGCTGCAAAGAAAGCCGGCAAGAAAATTGCAGGTCTCGAAACCGTGGATTATCAGATAGAGACATTGTACAAAGGGACTACCATTGAAAGACAAAAGGAACAACTCTTTTGCATGGTTGATAACAGTGAATACTATTCAATGCAAATGAAAGAACTTGCAGCAGCCTATTTTGCCCAGGATATGCAGAAACTTTGGGATTTGACACAAGAGAAACTTGGAACCTCTTGCGACAGTACCCCTGAGGAGGAGATGGCTCTAATCTACAACCGTAATGCAGCGTGGGCAGAGATGATGCCGGCGATGATGAGCAAGGCTCCTACATTGTTTGTTGTTGGTGCTGCCCACCTGCCTGGTGAAAAAGGTGTGCTTGAACTTTTGAAGGCAAAAGGATATACAGTAGAAGCCGTCAAATGATTTTTTTATAATCATATAACAAGCCGGGGCATTGAAAACCCCGGCTTGTTATATGTTATTTATTCGTAATATTCAAATTCTGTTATTATCACACTTGTGGGTTCACCATTTACAAACTCGGTCACTTTAATTATATTCCCATTGCTGTCATATTCCCATTCACTGCGGTTCTCCTTGTTGGTTGCTCCATCTTTCATGTCCAGAATCCACTCATTGTAATTATCGTGATATTGTACTTCTATTTTGAAGTCCTCCTCTCCATTCATGAACCCCGTGTGGGTATATGACAATCGTTTGTCACCTTTGTACTTTGATGTTACTAGGTACTCAATTTTGCCATCAGTAGTGACTGTTTCATTCAAT
>JAFNWA010000239.1 GCA_017383665.1 Bacteroidaceae bacterium
ATCCTCTTTGCTGAGAGGTTGTATAAAAAGAGCTATTTTAAGGCTTGCGAAGCCTGAAAAAGCGCAGTTTACTAAGCGTAAATGAGCATTTTGAGGGCGAGCATAACGAAAAAAGAGCCTTTTTAGTCAGCCTCTTTTCTTTTACAAACAGCATATGTTATTCATATTTTTCATACATTCGCGGTATAATAATCTAAAATCCGGAAATATGAAAAGATACGCCATTGCAATCACGCTGTTTATTATATCGCTGTGCTGCACAGCACAGGTAACCAACAGGGCTTTGAGTTTTGAGAGAAACGGCCGTGTCTCATTGGGCACTCCTCAGAACGGAATAACAAACACGGGCATCACTTTACAGTTGTGGATGAACCCACAACACTGGATTCCCGGTGCTAATGTCGTAACCTGGGGCAACAGTCTCAACATACAACTTGACAATCCCGGGCAGCTGGTGGTAAAGAGTTGCGAGGATAGTTTCACTTTCACCGACAGCAACCTCTCATCGGGCAACTGGACACACTTGACACTGCATCTGGAGAAGAACAACATACGCCTGCTTGTCAACAACACAAATGAAAAGAACGGCACACTAACAGTGCCATTCACAGTTCCCGTCGAAGAGCCACTGCTGCTTGGTGGCGGTTTTCTTGGCCGCATTGACGAGGTGCGCGTGTGGGATTTCATTCTCCCTGCCGACTACAACCGTTTCTGGAACAACACAATCGACCGGTTCAATCCTTTGTGGCAGCACATTGTCGCTTACTGGAAGTTCGACCAGACACGCCTTGAGAGCAATGTCTATGACTACAGCGGAAACGGACATAACGGAACATTCAGCGCCAACGGCATAAAGCGCGTTACCGTGACAGACAACCCAAGTTTCACATACCGCCGCAACCTTGCATATGCAGACTGTAGCCGTTTCTTTGACCGCGGAGTGCAGCAGGGGCAATACCTAAAGAGCAATGTAATAAGCATGATTGGCGCAACAGCGCAGGCCGACGGCTCACTCAAATACAAGCAACCCGACAACAAGGGTTTCATCACAGGCGGCAGCTACATTGCCGAATATAACGGGCGTACAGGAGTGCTTGACCTTGCAGGCGAGGGAGCAGAAATGAATGTAGGCAAGGAGTCGCTCATTGCATACAATAACAGCAACTATCTTGAGAGCACTACCGGATACACATTCATGACATGGCTCTCCCTTGACAAGTGGACTCCCGGAGCATTCCTCATCAGAAAGGAGAGCAATGACAACAATGGCATTTCCCTACGCATGGGCGATAGGCACGGTGAATTCATACTGCGTTGTAACGGAATTGATTTCACATACACCGCCAGCGCAGAACTTGGCAAATGGCATCACATAGGTTTCTCTACCAATGCCACCACACTTGGCAGCGAATTTGTCTTTGTTTTTGACAATACCACTGTCACACCCAGCTACAGTCACACCACCGTAGCGGCAACAACGCTCACCGGTTTACGCGATACAGACGCCATTATTGGCAATGGCATTGACGGCAAGCTCGACGAGACAATCACCTGGTCGCAGAAGTTCGGTGCAAGCGACATCATAGCTCAAGGCAATACACCTATTGAGCCAGGCATTGGGAAAACCATAACCGGAGCGTACTCCCGCAGTGTCGATGGCATGTGGAAATATGACATGGCAGAAGATCTCGGACGCGACAGCTACTCCACACCCGAGTGGTTCAGGTTGATAAAAGCCACCTTTGATGGATACGAAGGAGCACATGTCACCATCAGCATTGACAAGTGGGCCGATGAGTTCTTCACAAAGATAAACAACAATGCCCAGTACCGCGAAGCGCTTGCCAATGCCATTGCACAGGTGGGTAACGAGTCATTCCTTGACGGTGTCGATTACGACTTTGAGTGGAACAATAATTGGAGCGGTATTGGCACACTGTGTCAATTGGTACGCGCCAAGCTGCACGAGGGCAAGATACAGGCAGTGTCGCCACACGAGCTGTACTACAATTTCCCCACCGACAAGATGCAGTATGTTGATTACTTCAACTTCCAGGACTACGGCCCTGGCAACAAGAACATATTCAATTTCGACAACTACAAGAACTTCTTCACAAAAGCAAAGAACCACGGATATCCCGTTGAGAAAATTATGCTCTCATATGCAACCACCACCAGTGGAGCGATGTACAGCAATGGTAGCCGCCCGGCAAACACACATGCCGAGTTCTACCCCACGGGCTGGCGTTCAATGCCATATGAGACATTCAGCTACAGCCAGAACAGCTATGATGTTGGTGAAGGGCTCACCCGTTATTTCACGGGCATGGAGCAGGTATGGTTGCGTAGCGAGTACATGAACAACAACGGTTGTGCCGGCATCTTCTACTGGGATATGGGCAACGACACACGCGACTGCAACGACCCTCGTTCACTTGCGACATTTGCCTCACTGGCCATAAACAGCAATGTACAGAAAATTATTGAGAAGATTGACGCTGCAGCCGATGCACCACAAGAGTACGAATACGAAGAGAGTGCAACCACATATTACCGCATACGCGGTGCTGCAGACGGGCACACCACACACTACCTGTACCAGAACGGCGATGAGCTGTTTGCCGGTGACAAGGGAGGCGAGGCAAGGAGCATATTCTGCTTTGAGGAGGCTACAGAAACCAATGCCTACTACCTTAAAGCTAACGACGGCCGCTACATACAGGACCGCAGCAAGTTGCAGACAAAACAATCCATCTACCGCTTTGACACCACACCCGTATCGTACAGCATCAAGAGCAAGGAGTACAGCTACCCCGAGGGAGAATACTGCCTTGAACAGACCTACTACACCCCAAACAAACCCGACTTCACCGATGTGCAGCGTTGCCTAAAGTGCAACGGCATGGACGAGGGAGTATCGACATGGGGGCCATGGACAGCGGCATCGCACTGGGCGATAGAGCCTGTGTATGGTTGCGACATTTACACAGTTTCACTCGTTGATGTAGAGGCCATCACCTGCCTTGTAACAGGCTACACCGGCAGCAGCAAGATATACGACGGCGGCTTCATAGCTATTTCTGCCGGTGCGGATATTGCACCGGGCGACATTACTGCAACGAGCAATGAGGAGATTACTGTTACCATTGACAAGGCGAGCCGGAGTATTGTCGTTGCTGCAGGTGCTACATGCATTGACAAGATGACAGAGCAAAGAGCAGAGAGCAAAGATATCTACGACCTCACAGGCCGCCATGTAGAGGCGATCACTGCACCCGGTATATATATTGTAAACGGCAAGAAACATATAAAGAGATAACGACCAAGCAAAAAAGAATGAAGAATGTACAAAAAATAGAGAGACACCCGCTTGAGCCATTTCTGCCACAGAATGCAAGAATTCTGATGCTTGGAAGTTTTCCACCGCCACAAGCCAAATGGTCTATGCAATTCTTCTACCCGAATTGGATAAATGACATGTGGCGTGTGATGGGGTTGTTATTCTTTGATAACAGACACCATTTTGAGATAAAAGGAGAAAAACAGTTCGACAAAAAAGCTGTTGTGGAGTTTTGCAACCAACAAGGAATTGCGCTCTACGATACTGCATGCGAGGTTGTACGACAAAAAGGGAACGCATCGGATAAATTCCTTGAAATTGTAACCCCGACAAATATTCCTGCGTTGCTGGAGCAGATACCACATTGCACTGCAATTGTAACAACAGGCGAAAAGGCCAGTGATGTAATAGCATCAAGCTTTGATTGCGAGATACCAAAGGTGGGAAGCATGACCATTGCAAGGATAAATGGAAAGGAGTACAATTTCTGGCGCATGCCTTCAACTTCAAGAGCCTATCCGTTATCGTTGGAAAAGAAATCTTGCTACTACAGACAGATGCTACATGCCGAAATTGGCAACATCTAATTTACAATTCCCAATTAAAAGAAGGGAACGACCCATTTTATGATTTTGGGTCGTTCCCTTTTTGAGAGGTTGTATAAAAAGTTCTATTTTAAGGCTTGAGAAGCCCGAAAAAGCACAACCGACGCTGCATGCGAGAGCAGAGAGTGCTTGCATTCTATGCCGAGCTGCGAGGAGGGAAAGCCACATCTGTGGGTTAATTTACTATGCGCAAATGCCATTGCGTGCCTCTTCTTAATCAGATATTCCTTGCAATAAAATCTCCCACATCTGTGGTTGTAGAAGGATTGACACCTTCAGGAGCAATATCCTCTGTAACCACATTCTGTTCTATTGAAAGGTTCACAGCCCTGCGTATTGCAGCACCTGCTTCCATGTCGGCAAAAGCATATTCGAACATCATCGCAGCCGATAGTATCGTAGCTATGGGGTTGGCTATGTTCTTACCCGCAGCCTGGGGGTATGAACCATGGATTGGTTCGAAAAGCGATGTTCCCGTACCGATAGATGCCGATGGCAACAAACCCAATGAGCCGGTAATAACACTCGCTTCGTCTGTAAGAATATCTCCAAACATGTTTTCAGTTACCATAACATCAAAATGCTTGGGTTGCTGTATAATCTTCATTGCAGCATTATCGACAAACATATATTCCACCTCCACATTGGGATAATCCTTCTCCATGGCTTTAGCGGTTTCCCTCCACAGTCGCGATGTAGCCAACACATTTGCCTTGTCCACTACGGTGAGTTTTCCTCGGCGTTTGCCGGCATACTCAAAGCCCAAACGGCATATACGCTCTATCTCCTCGCGTGAATAGACACAAGTATCGTAAGCTGTGTTGCCATCCTCGGAGCGTCCCTGCGGGCGGCCAAAATAGAGTCCGCCGGTGAGCTCGCGCACACAGATAAAATCAGCACCTTCAACAAGGTCATAGCGCAATGGTGAACGGTGAAGTAACGATTCGAAGGTATTTACGGGACGCAGGTTCGCGTATAGTCCAAGTTTCTTGCGCATGGCAAGCAATCCTTGTTCGGGGCGTACTTTTGCCTCGGGGTTATTATCGAAACGGGGATCTCCGATAGCACCAAACAGCACGGCATCTGCATCCATACATGCCTTGTGTGTCTCATCGGGATATGGATTGCCTGTTGCGTCAATGGCAGCTGCACCCACAAGGGCGTGTGTATATGTTATGTTATAACCGAACTTTGCAGCTACTGCATCCACAGCCTTTACAGCTTGTGCAACAATCTCCGGGCCTATACCGTCACCGGGAAGTACCGCAATTCTAATATCTTTCATTTTGTTTTTATTTATCTCTTTTCAAACGATTCAATCTCAGAATGTATGCTGACGAGAAAATCGACATCGTCATATCCGCTCATCAAGCACTGTTTCTTGTATGGTGCAATCTCAAAAGACTCCTTTATTTCTGTACCGACAATCTCTATTGTCTGAGCCGGCAAATCAATGTGCAATTCCATACTCGCATTCTCTTCGGCGGCCTTGAATATCTCAGCAAGCATCTCCTCGCTGACCACTACCGGCAGAAGACCATTATTGAGTGCGTTGTTGCGGAAGATGTCGGCGAAGAAACTCGACACGACAGCACGGAATCCTGCACCATCAATAGCCCAAGCCGCATGTTCTCGGCTCGAACCGCAACCGAAGTTCTTTCCGGCAACAAGAATTTCACCTTTGTATATCGGCGAGTTCATCACAAAAGAGGGCTTGGGATTGCCATCCTTGTCATATCTCCAATCACGAAAAAGGTTCTCACCGAATCCTTCGCGTGTTGTAGCCTTCAAGAAGCGTGCAGGAATTATCTGGTCTGTATCAATATTCTCAATAGGCAGTGGTACCACCGTCGAGCTTAATGTTGTGAATTTCTGTCTCATAGTTCTTTGCTTAACGGTTTTACATCATAGTACGGGGGTCTGTAATTACACCTGTTACAGCAGCAGCTGCTGCAACCAGTGGACCAGCCAACAAAGTGCGTGCCTCGGGGCCCTGTCGTCCCTCAAAATTACGGTTCGATGTAGCCACACAGTATTTGCCTGCAGGTATTTTATCCTCATTCATAGCCAAACATGCCGAACATCCGGGCTGGCGAAGTTCAAAACCTGCCTCTTCAAGAATATCACGCAATCCTTCTTCTATAGCCATGCGTTCAACCTCTTTTGAACCGGGGACTATCCACGCCGTTATATTTTCTGCCTTTTTACGACCCTTTACAAAATTGGCAAAGGTACGCAAATCCTCAATGCGCCCGTTGGTACAGCTACCGACGAACACATAGTCAACAGGCTTGCCAACCATCTTGTCTCCCTCGGTAAAATTCATATAGCCAAGAGCCTTGGCATATGATATTTTCGATGCGGAATCCATACCCTCGGACGATGGTATCTCACCGTTTACAGCTATACCCATACCAGGGTTTGTGCCGTATGTAATCATTGGCTCAATATCTGCTGCATCAAATGTAATCTCTTTGTCAAAAACAGCATCATCATCCGAACGCAACTTACTCCAACGCTCCACAGCCTTTTCCCACTCCTCACCTTTTGGAGCGAACTCGCGTCCACGCAAGTAGTCAAATGTAGTGCTATCAGGTGCAATCATGCCACCACGCGCGCCCATTTCAATACTCATATTACATATTGTCATACGAGCCTCCATTGATAGTGAGCGTATGGCAGAGCCTGCAAATTCAACAAAATAGCCTGTACCGCCACCAGTGCCTAACTTGGAGATTATATACAGGATAATATCCTTTGAGCACACACAGGGTTTAAGTTCACCCTCTACATTTATTCTCATGCTCTTGGGCTTTGATTGCAAGATACATTGCGAAGCCAATGCCATCTCCACCTCGCTTGTGCCAATTCCGAATGCGATGCATCCAAGGGCACCATGTGTTGAAGTGTGGCTGTCACCGCACACGATAGTCATGCCGGGCTGTGTCAAACCGGTTTGCGGTCCAATCACATGAATAATGCCGTTACGCTCTGAACCAATCGGGAATATTCTTATTCCGTTCTCGGCACAGTTTTTTTCAAGTGTTGCAACCTGTTGCGCCGATTGTGGTTCTGCAATGGGCAGGTGCTGGTTTTTTGTCGGGATATTATGGTCTGGGCTTGCTGTCACCTGCGCAGGACGGAAAACTCCGATTCCGCGTTTGCGCAATCCCGCAAAAGCCTGTGGACTTGTCACCTCGTGTATATATTGACGGTCAATATACAGCACACACGAGCCACCATCCAAAACCCGAACAGTATGCGAATCCCAAATTTTATCAAACAGTGTATTCATGTTATGCTATTTTTGATATTGCATCAATAAACGACTCAACCGATGCAGTCACAATATCAGTGTTTGCTCCGAAACCATGATACATCTTTCCCTTGTGGGATATCTGCATGTGCACCTTACCCAAATCATCACTTCCGCGAGTAATTGCCTGGATAAGGAACTCCTCTATGTGTACACGACGCTTTGTAATATTCTTTACAGCCGTAATAGCCGCATCTACCGGTCCGTTACCACATGCCGTTTCTGTGAAAACATCACCATCAAAGCTTATCTGCACGGTTGCAGTAGGCATTGCCGACTTACCGCAGACCACCTGCAGACCAACAAGCTGAATACTCATTCGGCGATGGTTGGTAGTACCAACGAGCACCTCCAAATCTCTAGTAGTAATCATCTTTTTCTTATCGGCAAGTTCCAAGAAACGCTGATAGATATCATCCAATTCATCTCCTTCGGGAGTATAACCAATTTCAGACAAATGATGTTTCAATGCCGCGCGTCCACTGCGTGCAGTAAGCACAATGCTTGACTTGTCAACACCCACATCCTCGGGGTCTATAATCTCATATGTTTCACGGCTCTTCAACACGCCATCCTGATGGATACCCGATGAATGAGCAAAGGCATTTCGCCCTACGATAGCCTTGTTCGCCTGCACCGGCATACGCATGAGGTTAGATACCAACTTACTTGTCGCGATAATCTGTTTTGAATCTATGCCCAAATCAAAATCAAGGTTTGAATGGCATTTGATGGCCATTACCACCTCTTCCAAAGCTGTGTTTCCTGCTCTTTCTCCAAGTCCGTTGATTGTAACCTCAACTTGGCGCGCACCATTCTGAACAGCAGCCAGAGTATTTGCTGTAGCCATTCCCAAATCGTTATGACAGTGAGTTGAGATTATTGCCTTGTCAATATTGGGAACATTATTCTTCAGATAGGCAATCTTTGCTCCATATTCACTTGGCAAGCAGTAACCGGTTGTGTCCGGAATGTTCACAACCGTCGCACCGGCAGCAATAACAGCCTCTACCACGCGTGCAAGAAATTCCTCGTCGGTTCGGCCTGCATCTTCGGCATAAAACTCCACATCATCCACAAATCGACGCGCATACTTGACAGCCTCTACAGCCTGTTCCATAACAGCCTCAGGAGTCATACGCAGTTTCTCATAAATGTGATAAGTAGATGTTCCGATACCGGTATGGATTCGTCCACGCTTTGCAAATTCAAGAGCCTGTGCCGCAACATCAATATCCTTTTTGACGGCGCGTGTCAGCGCACAGATTGTAGGGTTGGTCACCGCTTTTGAAATCTCCACAACTGAATTGAAGTCACCGGGACTTGAAATCGGGAAACCAGCCTCGATGATGTCAACACCAAGTTTCTCAAGTTGTCGCGCAACTTCAATTTTCTCAATAGTATTGAGCTGGCAACCCGGCACCTGTTCAGCATCACGCAGAGTCGTATCGAATATATATACTTTTTCGCTCATATTCTTTGAGTGATTTTTATTTATTCTCCATTAGTTGTTCTCCGGGCGGAGCTTGCGCACAACTGCGCCTGCCTGCCACATCTCGGTCTCGCGCATCTCGCGGAGTTCCTCCTCAAGCTTCTGACGGTAGTCGGGCTGTGAGTTGGTGTCGATGCTGCGCTGTGCCTCGTTGCCGCAAGCTACCTCGCTGTAGAGGTCTTCGAACACGGGCATTGTTGCATCGCGGAACTTCTTCCACCAATCGAGCGCACCGCGCTGTGCTGTTGTCGAGCAGTTGGCATACATCCAGTCCATACCGTTCTCGGCAATGAGTGGCATGAGGCTCTGTGAGAGTTCCTCGACTGTCTCGTTGAATGCCTCTGATGGGGTGTGACCGTTCTTGCGGAGCACCTCGTACTGGGCTGCGAAGATTCCCTGGATGGCGCCCATGAGTGTACCGCGCTCACCGGTGAGGTCTGAATATACCTCGCGCTTGAAGGTGGTTTCAAAGAGGTAGCCTGAACCTACTCCGATACCGAGTGCTATCACACGATCCCATGCACGGCCGGTTGCGTCCTGGAAGATTGCGTAGCTTGAGTTGAGGCCACGGCCTTGGAGGAACATGCGGCGGAGTGATGTACCTGAGCCTTTGGGTGCAACGAGGATAACATCGACATCGGCAGGGGGAACTATGCCTGTGCGCTCCTTGTATGTGATGCCGAATCCGTGTGAGAAGTAGAGTGCCTTGCCGGGGGTGAGGTGCTTCTTCACTGTTGGCCACACTGCTATCTGGCCTGCATCGGAGAGCAGGTACTCGATGATTGTTGCCTTCTCGCAAGCCTCCTCAATGTCGAAAAGGTTCTCGCCCGGTACCCAGCCGTCTTCTACGGCTTTCTCCCAGCTCTTTGAGTCTTTGCGCTGGCCAACGATTACATTGAAACCGTTGTCGCGAAGGTTGAGTGACTGGCCCGGGCCCTGTACGCCATAGCCGATAACTGCGATTGTCTCATTCTTCAATGTCTCCACGGCTTTTGCCAATGGATATTCTTCACGGGTTACGACATTCTCTTCAACGCCGCCAAAATTCATTTTTGCCATAATTGTATATATTTATCAGTTATTTATTATTCTTGGGACAAGCTACCTCGCCCCCTACATTTCTCTTTAAAGCATAGCCTTTTTCCTTTGTTCTTCTACATGCTGCATATACTCATTCATCAGCTCTGTACGCGACTTTATAATGGCGACAACACCTGAACAGACGAACTGATATAGTCCATAGGGCGACAGCATCTGGTAGAGTTCGTCAATCTCCTCCTTGTGTCCGGTCTTCTCCAGGACAATGTAATCGTCGTGGATATCAAGTATCCTTACATTGTGGCGACGCACCAGTTCTTCTACATTTCGACCGCGTTTCACTTTGTAAAGTGCAATCTGCTGCATCACCACCTCCGAAGGAGTATAACAAAAAGCTTTCAGCACATCAACTTTCTTCTCAATCTGTTTTACAAGGTTTGCGACCTTCTCTTCCTCATTGCGTACGAGGATAGTGTATTTGTGTACTCCCTCTATTGCCGATTCCGACACAGTCAACGATTCAATATTTACATTACGGTGTGTAAACACTGTTGTAATCTGGCTCAAAAGACCGACCTTGTTCTCCGAAAATACGGTTATGATAAAATCTTTGTTCATTTTTGTTCAAATTTATTCCAAACGGATGTTTTCCAAAGGCTGACCGGCAGGCACCATAGGGAATACATTTTCCTCTTTCTGCACTCTCACCTCGAGCAGGAATGCACCTTTGGCATTACGCATCTCTTTTACTGCATCGTCAAGATCCTCGTGCTTGTCAACATAACGGTATTCAATGTGGTTAGCCTTCGCCAAAAGCTCAAAATCGGGATTTACAAGTTCGGTGAACGAGTAACGGCGATCATAGAACAGTTCCTGCCACTGTCGCACCATACCCAGATAACCGTTATTCATCAAAACAATCTTCACAC